>CACZSG010000097.1 GCA_902783665.1 uncultured Lachnospiraceae bacterium
CAGAGGCGAACGTCCCCTTGTCCCAATTAAATCTTAAACCTGTACCCCACGCCCCAGATGGTCTCGATATACTGCGGCTTGGAGGTCTGCTTCTCTATCTTCTCCCGTATCTTTTTGATGTGCACCGTCACGGTGGCGATGTCCCCGATGGATTCCATGTCCCAGATCTCGCGGAACAGGTCATCCTTGGTAAAGACATGGTTGGGATTCTGCGCCAGGAAGGTCAGCAGGTCAAATTCCTTGGTGGTAAAGGGCTTTTCCTGCCCGTCCACCCAAACGCGACGGGCGGTCTTGTCGATGCGAAGGCCCCGGATCTCTATGATCTCGTTGTCCTGCTGCGTGCTGTTCACCAGGCGCTCGTACCTGGCCAGATGGGCCTTCACCCGGGCCACCAGCTCGCTGGGGCTGAAGGGCTTTGTCATGTAGTCGTCCGCGCCAAGGCCCAGGCCGCGGATCTTGTCGATGTCGTCCTTCTTCGCGGACACCATGATGATGGGAATGTTCTTCTTCTCCCGCACCTGGCGGCAGATCTCGAAGCCATCCACCTCCGGCAGCATCAGGTCCAGGATGATCAGGTCGAACGGCTCCGTAAGGGAACGCTCAAGCCCCTTTTCCCCGCCGTTTTCGATCTCCACTTCAAATCCGGACAGCTCCAGATAGTCCCTTTCCAGGAAAGCGATGGTCTCTTCGTCTTCTATGATCAAAATTCTGTTCATAAGCAGCTCCTTTCATAATCCGCCGCGTATCCGGCACATCATACGGGTTCCCTGTATTTTCTCATCTCAAACGTCATGGTCGTTCCCTCACCCACATGGCTGGACGCCCAGATGCGGCCGCCGTGGTCCTCCACGATCTTTTTCACGATGGAAAGGCCTATGCCGCTGCCGCCCTGCGGCGCGTTGCGGGAGACGTCCGTCCGGTAGAAACGTTCGAAGATGTTGGTCAGTTCGTTCACCGGAATGCCTTTTCCGTTGTCCTCTATCTCTACACGGACAAAATCGCCGGCGTCGCTGACGCGCAGCTGTACCGTTTTCTGCGGCTTGTCCGTATATTTCACCGAGTTGCTGATGATGTTGTTGATCACCCGGGTCAGCTGCTCCGCGTCCGCGATGATCTCCGTGTCGTCCGCCACGTTGTTGATGTAGGAGAATTCGATGCCGCTCTCGCGCAGGTCGATACCCACGTCCTCCGCGCAGTCGTCAAAGTATTCCGACACGTTGATGCGGTTGAAGTTGTAGGGGATGCGGTTGGTGTCTATCTTTGAATAGAACGTCAGCTCGTTGATCAGGCGGTCCATATCGTTCGCCTTCACATAGATGGTGCGGATGTACCGTTCCATCTTCTCCGGCGTGTCCGCCACGCCGTCCATCAGGCCCTCCACGTAGCCCTTGATGGAAGTGATGGGTGTTTTCAGGTCGTGGGAAATGTTGCTGATCAGCTCCTTGCTCTGCCGGTCGTACTCGTCCTTCTTCTCGGCCTGCTCCTTCAGACGGCTGCGCATCTCGTCAAAGTCCCGAAACAAGTCGCTGATCTCGTCGTTGCCTTCGGCCTTGATCTCAAAATCAAAGTCGTTGTTGCGGATGCGGTGCGTGGCATCGCTGAGCCTTTTCAGCGGGTTGTTGATGCCCGCGTAGATCCACAGCGTCAGCAGCGTCGCCGTCAGCAGCAGGATCACCGCCGCGGATGCCACCAGCTCGCCCAGCAGCCTACGTGCATGGCCCATGAACCTGGAGACGGAGGAGATGAAGAAAATACTCTCGTGCCTGCCGTCCGCCTGCTCCACGTCGAACTGTTTCACAAAGGCCTGAATGTCGCCGCCGATATAAGATCCGCCGTCCACGGCGCTTCGGAACGAGCGGTACATGGGAAGCGCACTCAGCAGATCCGCAATGGCCGCGTCCTCCTCGCCGGAGCCGTTGAAATACAGCTCCTCGTCCACGCGGACCAGCAGCCAGGAATACCTGTCGGAAAGCATATCGTTGATGTTTTTCAGGTATTCCGTATCCAGGAACTTCTCCGGATTATCCGCCGCCTGCAGCTGCAGCGCTTCAAACGTGCTCTGGGTAGACTGGCCGATCAGGCGCATACCGTCGGAAAAATTCTTCCAGTCCACGTCCACCTCGTACGTCTCCTCCAGAAGGCGCATCTGATATCTTGAAAAACCGAACACCGCCAGCACAAGCAGCACCGCCGGCACAAGGATGATCACGAAAAACGCGATGATCAGTCTGGTTCTTAATTTCATTGTCTTTCTCCGGTCATTTTAGGGGTCTGACCCCATTACAGAATTATTGCACTGTTCCTGTTTCCTTCATGTGTTTCCTTTAAGGAGCCTGACCCGCCCCAGAAAATGAAAAAGACCCTGCGCATACGCGCAGGGTCTTCAAAGTGGAGACGGTGGGACTTGAACCCATGGCCTTCTGAATGCCATTCAGACGCTCTCCCAACTGAGCTACGCCCCCGGATATGATTAAATATTATTCGTCTCTCTGCTGCGGATCGTCGTATGCATAAGCTGTAGCGACGGCGGCGATTACTGCAACCAGAACCGCAATGACTGCCATTGCGCCGAATACAGATAAAACTACAACAACTCCAACCGGCATCTTATTTCCTCCCTGCAGCATGGACTGCTTTTTAAGCACAAAGATATTCTGCCACAGCTTTCGTGAAAATGCAAGGACTAATTTCAGAAGTGAGTCAGAGGGACGTTCACCAGTGACTCATTCCGGCCAATGGCAGCCAGCAATGCTGGCCCGCCATTGAGCCTGAATGAGTCACTGGTGAACGTCCCTCTGACTCACTTAATTGAAGTACACCGTCTCCGGGTCGGGCTCGCCGGTCATCTCGTAAGACTGGGCGACCAGCACCGGCCCTTCCTGGCCGTACTCTTTGCGGTATTCGTATTTGATGCGGGCAGTGATCCAGATCCACTGGCGCTGCTCCAGCTTGTCGGCAAAGTCCGCCTTGCACAGGTAGCCCATGAACCGGATGTCGTTGACACAGCAGGTCATGACATTTCTGCCGGGAACGAAGATGTCCTTGTCGAACTTCTTGGATTTCATGACTTTCGCGCGGAACCGCACGGTCTTGCCGTTGTAGCGATCCGGGTTGTCGTTGGCGTCCAGATACCACAGACCGTAATCCATGTCATCGATCTGGATGACATCGGCGTTCAGGTCGTAGGGCGGCTCTTCCATACCCGGGTCGATCTGCTGGCCGTCTTCGTCCTCGAAGTAGACCATGGCCTGCTGGTTCACGCCGCGAACGGCTCTGCGCCATGCGTGCAGGGGCATATCCGCGGTACACCGGTTGAAAATGACCATCTCGGTGTACAGGAACAGATTGCTTAAGATGCCCTTCATATTGTTCAGGTAAACGCCGAAGGTGGACCCGTCCACCAGGGTGATCACCTGGGCGATGCTCAGCTTGCCCGGAAGTCCGCGGGTGAAGATCCACTGGCAGTCCCAGGTCCCGTTCATCTCGATAAAGATGCGTTTGGGCTGGTAATGTTTTACGCAGTTTGTCAGGAATTCCGCGGTGAAGTCCTTTTCCTCGTCCACGGTGATCATGTCGATCTTGTGGGCGGCCAGCAGCTTCTCGTCGTACTCTTCCTCACCCTCTTCGCAGAGGATCAGCAGGGCCTTTTCCCCCTCGGTGAATTCGCCGTCGGAAAGAATGTCGCGCAGAAAGCAGGTCTTTCCGCTCTCCAGAAAACCGGTGATCAGATAGACCGGAATCTCTCTAGGAATAAACATAGTATTTCTCCTTTACAGGCCTTCATTAAAGTCCGAACAGTTCCTTCAGCGCGTCTTCCTTCAGCTCCGCGCCGATCACGCACAGACGGCCTGTGTAATCCGCGGCGCCTTCGCGTACTTCCTGTTCTTCCGGAACATAGTCGAAGTGCAGCCAGATGCCGTTCTCCGCGGGAACAATTCCCTTCGCGCGCAGGATCTGTCCGTAATTGCCGCTGTCGAGGGCTGAAAGCACTTTTTCGATCTCTTCCTTCGTGAACTTCTTCGGTGTCTCAACGCCCCAGGAAGTGAAGATCTCGTCGGCATCATGGTGATGGTGGTGATGATGTCCGCAGGAGCAGACTCCGTTCTCATCATAGTGATGCTCGTGGTGCTCATGTTCCTCATGGTCATGGTCGTGATGATGCTCGTGCTCCTCATGGTCATGGTCGTGATGGTGCTCGTGCTCCTCATGATCATGGTCGTGATGGTGCTCGTGCTCCTCATGGTCATGGTCGTGATGGTGCTCATGCTCCTCATGGTCATGATCGTGATGATGTTCATGGTCATGATGATGCTCGTGCTCATGCTCTTCATGCTCGCGCAGGATCTCCTCGCGCGCAGCCTCCATCAGCTCATCCGCAAGAGAGCGGGTGTTCTCGATGGCGCTCATGATCTGCTTTCCGTCGATCTGGTCCCACGGGGTGGTGATGATGGTGGCCTTCGGGTTCTTCTCCTTCAGCATTTCAACAACAGAAAGAAGCTTGTCTTCGGTCATCTTCTGGGTGCGGCTCAGCACGATAGTGCCGGCGAATTCTACCTGGTTGTTGTAGAATTCTCCGAAGTTCTTCATGTACATTTTTACCTTTGTCGCGTCGGCCACGGTCACCAGACCGTTCAGCTCCAGGGAAGCTTCCTCAGCAGCGTTCTCCACCGCAAGGCGTACGTCGGAAAGCTTGCCGACGCCTGAGGGCTCGATGATGATATGGTCCGGAGCGAACTCTTCCGTCACCTTTTTCAGGGCTACGCCGAAGTCTCCCACCAGGGAGCAGCAGATGCAGCCGGAATTCATTTCCGTAATATTGATGCCGGCATCCTTCAGGAAACCGCCGTCGATGCCGATCTCACCGAATTCATTCTCGATCAGCACCACTTTCTTTCCGGCGAACACATCCTGGATCAGCTTCTTGATGAGAGTCGTCTTCCCTGCGCCCAGGAAACCGGAAATAATGTCAACTTTTGTCATAAGACATCCTTCTTTCTTCTATACGAAAAACAATTTTCAGCAAACTTATCCGCTACTATATCACTCATAATTAGGAAAGTCAAACTCCGCTTCCACAGTCCGGAAACTTACGTAAAAGACTCCGCTTCCACAGTCCGGAAAACTTACGTAGATAACTCCCCTTACAGCAGCTGCAATATCTCGCTTACAGCCGTCCGGTCAAAAGCGCTGCCAAATATTACGCCTTAATCTCGCCGGCCTTCGTCAGCGCGATCTTTGTGATGACCGGCCCCGTCAGCTCATAGATCACCGTACCGCACAGGATAATGGCGCGGATGGCTGGACCATGTTCCGGCACCACCGTCATGGCCACGCTGGAAAGACCGATGGCCACGCCGGCCTGCGGGATCAGGGTGAAGCCAAGCCACTTGGAGACCACGGGCTCGGCATGGGAAATTTTGCAGCCCGCCGCGCTTCCGAGCACTTTTCCGACCATTCGCATCACCACGTAGATGGCGCCTACCACGCCCACCGTAGGAATGATGCGCAGGTTCAGATCCGCCCCGGACAGCAGGAAGAACAGCATGAACAGAGGCGGTGTCATGCGGTCCACCAGCTCGAATACCTTGTCGCTCTCATCGGAAAGGTTGACGAACAGGGCACTCATCATCATACAGGCCAGCAGGGAGGAAAAGCCCACCATGTCGCAGACGCCCACGCACAGGAAAACGCCGGCAATGGCAATGGACAGGCGGTTGCCTCTGCTGTGGAAATAGCGCACCAGCAGGGAGATGAAGAATCCGAGAACCGCGCCGAATACAAACGCGCCGCCGATCTCCCAGAGCGGATCCAGGATGGTCTTTGCAATGTCCACTTCCCCGGAAGAGATGGCTTTCGCGATGGCCACCGATACACCGAAGGCCATCAGCGCGGCCGCGTCATCCAGCGCGACCACCGGCAGAAGTGTCTGGGTGACCGGTCCCTTTGCCTTGTACTGCTTTACCACCATCAGTGTGGCGGCCGGCGCCGTTGCCGCGGCGATCGCGCCAAGGCAGAGGGAAAAGGCCGGGTCCTGTCCCATTGCGATCAGCACCAGGTCCACGGCAAGTACGCCGCCCAGCGCCTCCGTAAAGGCGATCACCACCGGTGCTTTCCCCACTTTTTTCAGATAGGAAAGCTTGAATTCCGCGCCGATGGAGAAGGCGATGAAGCCCAGGGCCATTTCAGAGATGATCCCGAATTTTTCCACCATGTCAGCCGGGACCAGATTCAGCACATAGGGCCCGATCAGGATTCCCATCACCAGGTATCCTGTCACATTCGGAAGCTGGATCCTTTTCACCAGCTTTCCGGCCAGCAGACAGGAAAAAATACAGATTGCCAGGTACGTCAGAGTATTCAATTCCATTTTTGGTCACCAAGTCCTTCCACCGAAGTTACGGGAACCGTGAAAAATACAGCGGTGTTCGGAATACTTAAATCACCAAGTACCCTGTGCATCACTTTTTTCAGTTTGGAAAGTTCTTCGTCCTTCACAATAAAGAGAAGAGTCTTGCTTTCCTGACGGCTTCCCCCGTTGTTTACAACAGCACGCAGCATACTGAACATGGGAATATCATCCAGGTCTCCCAGTTCTCCCGCCATACCGGTGCTGTCCAGGATCGTCCCGCCGCGCAGGCCCTCCTCGGCAAGTTCTACCATGAATTCATGAACCAGCTCTGTTTTTTTCAGAATGATCACTGCAAGCTGCATACGCTGCCTCCTTCTTTAACCGGATTCTTTCCGGGTTCTTCATTTTAATATGTTTCTCATATGCCAGCGGCATCGTTTTCCCATACCGCGTAAAGCAGCGCCCGATCGGAACGCTTTTGCGTGCCGGTTTCGGGCGCCTGTTTGTCTGTCCTATTTATTCAAGTCTTGCGGTCAGAGCTTTATTCCTCGTCGTCATCATCCTCTTCGAAATGGTTGCGGTAGACCAGCATCCAGATGCCGAGGAAGAGAAGCCAGCCGATCTGAGCCGCTTTCGCGATCAGATGGTAAAGTTCGTTGTTGACCACTGCCGACAGCACAGAAACGATCAGCGGCAGAGCGATCAGGATGGTCATGACGGCCGCGTAGCGGGAGACATCACCGTAGTCTTCGCCAAGCAGGGCATTTCTGCGAACCACCTTGCGTGAATGCAGGTGGCAGAAGAAGAACATGATGACCATCATGCAGACCACGATCGTAAGCACCAGGAAGATGACCGTGATCACCAGATTGGTGGTGGTTCCGGATACCCACGCGGAAACAGTCATTGCCACCATGCCCACCAGAAGAACGATCAGCAGGGCAAAACAGACTATCATCTTGATGATGAGAGAGATCTTTACCAGCGCAAAGCCTGCACCCGACATATCCGGTTTCTTCTTGGAAGCGGTGATCACCAGAATAACGGCGGCAAGTACCAGCAGCAGGTTTGGAATAAGTCCCACTACTTCGAAGGCCTTGGCTCCTTTTCCAAGAGAATCAAGTAATTCTGCTCCCTCATTGAGGTAGCCCATCCACTCCTGGGGAACATTGAAATTGTTCATCACGGCGAGTGAGTCTGTGTAATCACGGCTGGTCATGAAAATGTTCAGGAACGAACCAACCATGTAGACGATTCCGAAAAGAGTCATCAGAATGAAAAGCGGAGAACGGATGAGCCCTCTGGACTCCCGCTTCAGGGCCGCCGCCATATTTCCCTGACGTACCTGCGGGGAAACAGGAACTCTTCGCGGTGTTCCCTGACGGTGCTGCACCATGGTTCCTTCTGGCCTGGCTTCCTGAGGAGCCGGTCTTCTGGCCTGTCTGGGCCTTGCTGCCTGTCCGCCGGCTGCTGCCTGCTGTGCGGCATTCTGACCGCCTGCCGGTCTCTGCTGCGCGGCATTCTGGCCTCCTGCCGGTGCCGCCTGCTGTGCAGGATTCTGACCACCCGCCGGCGCTGCCTGCTGTGCGGGGTTTTTGCTCCCTGCCTGTGCTGTCTGCTGCGCGCCGTCCGCCGGGGTCTGAGCCTCCGCCGATGCTGCCGGAGCAGGAGCTGCTGTTTCTTTTGCAAGATCAGCCAGATCCTCTTCTTTCAGCAGGGGTTCTTTTTCCATCTGGTCGATATCGATCAATGCGTTTCCGCAGTTCGGGCATACCTTGTCATCCGGGCCGCCCTGGGTCCCGCAAATAATACATTTCTTCACGGTAGTTCCTCCTGTTATAACACCTCTTCAAACCAAAACCTGACTGTGTAAAAACAGTATAATTCACACTTCTGCCAGTCTGTCAAGGTATATCATAACGCAATTCTTTATCAGGTGCAAGACAAAACCATCTTCAGTTCTGCGAGTATGTTTATTTACTCACCCAGCAGTTTTTCCAGGCTTGCCAGCTTCACGCACCGAACGAAGATCTCCGCGGCCTGCGCCAGCTCGTCCGGTTCGGGGAAGGAAGGAGCAATACGGATGTTGCTGTCCTTCGGGTCTATTCCGTAGGGGAAGGTGGCTCCGGCACCGGTCATCACAACGCCGGCTTCCTTTGCAAGGGCCACAATGCGCTTCGCGCACCCTTCCATGGAATCGAAGGAGATGAAGTAACCGCCCTTCGGACGCACCCAGGTGCCGATCTCCCGTCCGCCAAGTTCTCTGTCAAGCGTATCCAGAACGGTTTCGAATTTCGGACGGAGAATGGCGGCGTGCTTTCTCATATGCGCGCGAACACCGTCCATGTCCCCGAAGAAACGCACGTGGCGCAGCTGGTTCAGCTTATCGTGGCCGATGGTCTGATAGAACATGGCCTTTCTGGCGTCCTCAAGGTTTGCGGGAGAAGCCGCCATGGCCGCGATACCGGACCCCGGGAAGGTCACCTTGGAAGTGGAGATGAATTTGTACACCAGATCCGGGTTTCCGGCCTTCTCGCATTCGGACAGAAGCTCCAGGATTACATCCTGGTCATCGTCGTAAAGATGATGGATGGAGTAGGCATTGTCCCAGAAAATACGGAAATCGGGCGCCGCCGGTTTCAGGTGTGCGAAGCGCAGCACCGTCTCATCCGAGTAGGAGATACCGGTCGGGTTGGAATACTTCGGAACGCACCAGATACCCTTGATCTGAGGATCACTGGACACCAGTTCCTCCACCATGTCCATGTCCGGGCCGGTGGGAAGCAGCGGCACGTTAATCATCTCGATGCCGAAAAACTGCGTAATACCGAAATGTCTGTCGTATCCGGGCACCGGGCACAGAAACTTGATGGTTCCCTGCTTTGCCCAGGGCGTATGCCCGCAGACACCCATGCTCATGGCACGGGACACCGTATCAAACATGACATTCAGGCTGGAGTTTCCGTAGATCAGGATATCCTTCTCCGGGACTTCGGACATTTCAGCCAGCAGATGTCTGGCCTCTATGATGCCGTCCATAGCGCCGTAGTTTCTGCAGTCCACGCCGGAGACACTCGTCATGTCCGCTGTGCTGGAAAGGACGTCCATCATGCCGTTGGACAGCTCCAGCTGCGCCTTGGAGGGCTTGCCTCTGGACATATCCAGCTTCAGTCCCTTTGCTTTGTACCGTTCATATTCTGCCTGGACTTGCTGCCGTTCCAGAAGCAGCTCGTCGCGATTCATTGCCTGATACGATTTTTTCATAATATCTCCTCTTTCGTCCGCCGGTGACCGGCGATTTATATAATAACAGGAATCCTGTTATTTTCTCAGCGGTTCTTGATCTCAAGCAGCTTGTTCTTCAGCTCGTACTCCATGCGGTTCAGCTCATCCTCTGCCTCCAGGCGCTTCTGCTTGCCCTCGGCCTGGATCTTCAGCACCTCGTCCAGCGTGGAGATCAGTGTGTTATTGGTCTGGCGCAGCGTATCCAGGTCCACGATGCCTCTCTCGGAAGCCTTCGCCGTCTCCACCGTTGCCATGTGCAGCGCCTCGGCATTCTTCTTCAGCAGCTCGTTGGTCATGTCCGTCACCTGCTGCTCTGCCTTGGCTGCCTGGTTCGCATGCTCCACGCCCATGGCGATCACCATCTGGCTCTTCCACAGCGGGATGGTGTTCATGATGGTGGACTGGATCTTCTCGATCATCATGGTATCGCTGGACTGTACCAGACGGATCTGCGGCGCGGTCTGGATGGCGATCATGCGGGTAAGCTCCAGGTCATGCAGCTTCTTCTCGAAGCGCAGACAGGTGTCCTCCATGTCCTTGGCGGACTGGGCATCCTCCGGAAGGTTGCTCTCCTCCGCCTTTTTGATCAACTCCGCAAGCTCGGTCTCCCGCACCTCTTTCAGGCGCTTCTTGCCGGCGATGATGTACATGGAGAGTTCCTTGAAGTAGGACAGGTTCAGCTCGTACATATTGTCCAGCACTGCCACATCCTTCATCAGCTTCACCTGATGGGATTCCAGCGCCTGGACGATCTTGTCCACGTTCACTTCCACCTTGTCGTACTTGGTCTTCATGGTGACAAGCTTGTTCTCGCTCTTTTTGAACAGTCCGAACAGGCCCTTGCTCTCCTTTTCGTCCACGTCAAAATTCTTCAGCTCGGTGACAAGCCCGGTGATCATGTCGCCCACCTCACCAAGGTCCTTTGTCTGAACGTTCTGCAGAGCGCTCTCGGAGAAATCCGCCATCTTCTTCTGGGTGCCGGCGCCGTAGGTCAGAATGCCGTTGGTGTCGTGAAGGTCTATCTTCTTGCTGAAATCATCGACCAGCTTTTTCTCTTCTTCTGTCAGGACATTTTCCGTCAGCTGATCTTCCACCGGCGTTTTCATCTCCGCCTCCGGAATGGCTGCTGCCGCCGCGCCTGCCATGTTTGAAACAGCCGCTGCCGCCGCCTGGGCCGCCTGCACGGTCTCGTCCAGACGTTCCTGCTCTTCGGCCGGTTCCTGTCCAAAGGTCAATACCGGTGCTGCCGGTGCCTGTCCCATATCCTTGAATTCTTC
>CACZSG010000098.1 GCA_902783665.1 uncultured Lachnospiraceae bacterium
CAGATCCTGCCTGTGGTCTCCGGAAGATGCTTCGGCAGGACTCGAAGAGGACAACGGGCATCTGGAGGAGGCCACAGGCAGGATCTGACGCCGTCCCTCAGATATCAGTCTTATGGGCATTTTCAATCTTTTTCCGCCATCAGCTCCGCACGGCTCTCCCCCAGCCGGTCCCGTTCCTCCTGCGGCATCACGGGGAACTGCGGATCGATCGCTTCCATGGCAGACAGGATCGCCTCCGAAACCAGATACCGTGTATACCATTTCTGATCCGCCGGCAGAACATACCAGGGATTGTCGGCCGTTGAGGTCTGGTTGATCACATCCTCATAGACCTTCTGGTATTTGTCCCAGTCCTTGCGGACTCTCAGGTCAGAAGAGGAAAACTTCCAGTTCTTCTCCGGTGTGTCGATCCTCTCCAGGAAACGTTCCTTCTGTTTTTCTTTCGAAACGTTCAGGAAGATCTTGACGATCCGGTAGCTGTTCTCATACAGGTAATCCTCGAAAGCGCGGATATGTCCGTAACGTTTTTTGTAGAAAGTGTCCGTATCCTGCGAGATCACGCGGTCCGCCATGTGGTAGGTCTTGTTCAGCTCCCGGACCTGGACGCCCAGGACATCCTCATAGTAGGATCTGTTGAAAATGGCGATCTTTCCTCTTTCAGGCAGGCATTTTACGATCCGCCAGAAAAAGTCGTGGGCCAGTTCTTCGCTGCTGGGAGCTTTAAAGCTGTATACATGGACTCCCTGCGGGTTGATGCCGGACATGACATGCTTGATCGTGCTGTCTTTCCCTGCGGCATCCATGGCCTGCAGAAGAATGATCAGTCCTTCCCTGCCGTCCGCGTACAGTTTTTCCTGCAGAGCAGAGATCTTCGCCTGGTTTTCCGCTGTTTTTTCCAGGATCTCCTCTTTTTCCACCTTATCCTGTTTGCTGTTGGTCGGGATCTTTTTCAGTGACAGTTTTTTGCTTCCGTCGAAGCAGTATTTTTTGACAGACATAAAACACCTCCTTTGTTTCCACCATCTTACCATATTCCGGCGGATGCGTTCAAGAATCGCTTCCCTCAGGAATAATAAAAATGCAAAAAAATAATTCTTTTCTGTACAGGACCCGGTTTTTTATATAGAATAGGAACACAACCGAGCCTTACATGGCTCTCACAAAGGAGGATAACACATGAACTATGCAGAAGAATCCCTGAGACTCCACGGAGAATGGAAAGGCAAAATTGAAGTTGTCTCCCGTGTTCCTGTAAAGTCCAAAGAGGATCTGTCCCTTGCATACACGCCCGGTGTTGCGGAGCCGTGTCTTGCCATTCAGAAAGATCCCGAAAAATCCTACGAGCTGACCAGACGTCACAACCTCTGCGCCGTTATCACGGACGGAAGTGCGGTGCTCGGCCTGGGAGACATCGGCCCGGAAGCCGGTATGCCGGTCATGGAAGGTAAATGTGTTCTTTTTAAATCCTTCGGAAATGTCGACGCTTTTCCGCTCTGTGTGAAGACAAAAGATGTTGACGAGTTTGTAAATGCCGTTGCACTGATCTCCGGTTCCTTCGGTGGGATCAACCTGGAGGATATCTCCGCGCCCCGCTGCTTCGAGATCGAACGGAAACTGAAAGAGAAGACCGATATTCCCATCTTCCATGACGACCAGCATGGCACGGCTGTTATTACCCTGGCCGGCCTGATGAACGCGCTGAAAGTGGTCGGCAAAAAAAAGGAGGATGTGAAGATCGTCACATCCGGCGCGGGCGCAGCGGCCATCGCCATTGTCAAGCTGCTCCTTTCCGCAGGCTTCAGGCACATCACCATGTGTGACCGCAAAGGGGCCATCTACGAGGGAAGAGAGGGCCTGAACTGGATCAAGGAGGAAATGGCGAAGGTCACCAATCTTGAGAAAAAAGCGGGAAGCATTGCGGATATGCTTGTTGGCGCAGATGTGTTCATCGGCGTATCAGCCCCGGGAACCGTCAATACGGAGATGGTCAGGACCATGGCGAAGGATGCCATCATCTTCGCCTGTGCGAACCCCACGCCGGAAATCTTCCCGGAGGATGCAAAAGCAGGCGGCGCAGCCGTCATTGCTACCGGACGCAGCGATTTCCCGAACCAGATCAATAACGTGCTTGCCTTCCCCGGCATTTTCAGGGGGACCTTTGACGTGCGGGCGAAGGACATCAACGAAGAGATGAAAATGGCCGCGGCCAAAGCCCTGGCGGAGCTGATCTCTGACGAGGAGCTTTCAGCGGATTATATCATCCCCTATGCCTTTGATCCGAAGGTGGGGCCGGCTGTAGCCAAGGCAGTCGCACAGGCAGCCATCGACAGCGGTGTGGCGAGGATCTGAGCCGGTTTTGTCTCATTCTCCCTCCGATACCAGCTGTTCGTACCGCTTCCGGTTCGGTGACACACCGTATTTTTTTCTGTAGGCGTAGTAAAAAGTAGAGTAGTTGCCGAAGCCGCTCTGATAACAGGCTTCCGTTACGGACAAGCCTTTTTCAAGGCAGGCGCAGGCAAGGAACAGTCTTTTTTCCGTAATGTAGCGGCCAAGGGTGTAGCCGGTCTCAGCCTTGAACAGATGCATCAGGTAGGACCGGCCGAGCAGCGCGTGTTTTGCCACGCTGTCCACGCTCAGGTCCTCATCTGTCAGATGCGTATTAATGTAGTCCATCACCTCCAGAACGACGGGATTCGACGCTGCCTCCATGGCAAACGTGGATTCCCGGTTCAGGACCATCCTGTTGATAAGGATCAGAAGCTCTGCGACCAGGGCCTGCCGCAGAAGGCCGGCGCCAAAGCCGTCATCTTCGGCACACCGGGTCAGGGACGGAACCTGTTCCCGCAGCCTTGCGGCATCCTGCCCGGAAGGACGGATCAGGCAGGAACCTTTTTCCTGGCCGGCCCGGAAACATGCGAACAGGTCCGTTCCCCGGGTGCTCATTTCCCGGAAGTATTCATCCGACAGATAGACGATGACCCTTTCGTACAGGGATTCATCATAGATAAGCGGGCGGTGAAGCCATCCGGCCGGTACCAGAACAAGATCCAGGGGCTGCAGGTCATACTGCCGCCCTTCAATTATATAGCCGGCATTTCCGCCCAGGAACAGCATCAGCTTGTGGAAATCGTGATAGTGAAGCGGAAACGTTTTTTTCAGACTGTCCGCGTTATAAAAAATGCGGAAATCCTGATGAAGATATCCTGATTTTACGGCCTGGTCAGACATGGCAGTTCCTCTTTTCCATAGATTATCCTAAGCATAACCCAGGACAGCACTATTTTCAAGGTAAATGGCAGAAATTTGATTTTTCTGCAAAAAGGTGCGTGATAAGATAGGACCAGAACAAAGAAGAACTGAGAGCGGATTCCGCAGAAGGAGAAAGATGGAAACCGTACTTTTCAAATATGAAAGCCTTGGAAATGATTATCTGATCTGTGATACAGGAAAAAATGACGTGAATCTGAGCACACGTGCCATCCGCAGCATCTGTGCCAGAAATTTCGGCGTTGGTTCCACCGGTCTTGTGGCAGGCAGACTGACCTCCGGCAACCGGGTACAGATCAGGATGTACAGCCCGGACGGACAGGAAGAGCAGCCCGATGAACGTGCCGCATCTGTATTTGCCAGATATCTTGCCGATGCCGGTTACCTTACCGACCAGTGTTCCGGCTCTATTCCCGCTGCTCAGGTGGGGAAGATCTTTCTCTCCGATTCGTTTCTTCGCTGAGCTCAGCTTTATCTGATCTGCTCCGATCAAATCTGTTTTCTATCCTGCACAGGCAGCGTGGTACTCCTGCAGGATTACTTCATAGAAATGAAAAACATCCGGTGTATTTTCTTCCGATAAGAGAGTACATCGGATGTTGCTGTTTAAGGGGGAATATGAACATGGAAATGGGGCCCGGCAATGCCGGGCCCCATTTGTGTGTCATTCGGTTCAGATGTACGCGGACAGCACATCCATCAGTTCGGAATAGCGAAGCGGTTTGTTTACATGGCGGTTCATGCCCGCCTCCAGGCTGGCATATACATCGGAGGGAAGTGTGCTGGCCGTCAGTGCGATGATGGGAACCGAGCGCTTCTTCTGGTCGGGAAGAGAGCGGATCGCCCGTGCTGTCTCCAACCCATCCATGCAAGGCATTCTGACATCAAGCAGAACAATGTCAAAAGAGACACCGTCGCTCTTATAGATATCCAGCGCTTCCTTGCCGTTCCGGGCCGTCGTAACCGTGAAGCCCGCCCGTTCAAGCATTCTTCTTTCCACTTCCTGGTTGGTTTCATCATCGTCTGCCAGAAGCAGGGATTTACCGAAGAAAGCAGGAACAGATGCAAACGGCTTTTCCTTTACAGGAGATGCAGGAGCTTCCTGTTCGGTTTCGGTGCCTTCTGCCGTATTTTTCAGCTGCAGTGGCAGATGGATGGAGATATGCGTTCCGAGTCCTTCGGAGGCGGAGGCGGTAATATTTCCGTCCATGGCCGAAACATACGCTTTCAGGATGACCAGATCCAGCTCTACATTGGAGATGTTGCGCTTCAGCTCTTCCTGAATCTCCCGAAGGGACATTTCCAGAACATGCAGGCGCCTGGGATCATAGTCGATGCCCCGGCTGGTCGCGTTGATGACTATCTGCATGGTATCCGCCGAAATGCTTTCTTCCGCGGCGGATGCATGGATATTCCCTCCGCGCAGGGTATAGCCGGTGATGTTGCCTGCGAGTTTGGTGATGATCTTGGTCAGGATCGCTTTGTCCGTATAGACCAGATCCTTTGAGAACGGTCCTGAGACGGAATCCAGCGTCAGCTGTTTTTCTTCAGCCTTGTTCCACAGGAAAGAACGGATCTTCACGAAGAAATCGGACAGAGATACCGGTTCCTTGTGGAGCCTGATCGGGTTCCAGAGGATCTGGATCAGGTCCCGGATATCGTCGATGGTCTCTTTCATGTAGATACCGGACATGGATATTTTATGCAGGTATCCTTCCACGGCGGAAACATCGGAAAGCTCGGCATTGGCGATCTGGGTGAATCCCAGGATGGAATGCAGCGGGGTACGGATGTCTCTGGAAAGAAGGGAGAGGAACACATTGTTCGCATCCAGATGTTTTCTGGTATCTTCCAGCGCGTCCGCAAGGTCCTTTCTGCGTGCCTCTTCCGCCAGGAAGGCTTCCGTCAGGTCCTGTATGGTGAGAAGAATAAAGCGGCGGCTGTCATCAAGGTAGCGGAACGTAGCTTTCCGGTAGACCTGCTTTCCTTCTTTGTCATATCTGTTGTAATAGACCCGGTAAAGGGAGGACTTTTCCAGAGAAGCGCGCACTTCCTCCAGGGTCATGCTTTTGAGGACTACCTCGGGATTCAGATCTGTACACTTTGGTCCGAGAATAGTCATAAGGCTCTCATCGTAAGAATGTTCTTCGTCGCTGCACGTTTCTTCATCCGTGGCGGGCGGAACATCAGACCAGAGATTTCTGGCGGTTCCCTGAATGGAATCGATGGCGCAGATCCGCTCATTGTCGGCCTGTAAGAACTGTGAAAGAAAGCTGCCAGAAAAAGCTTCCTGAACATCATTTAAAGACTGAAAAGAATAGCTCAGAGAGCCGGCATCAGAGGATTGTTGCATTAATAAATCTCCTTTATCAAATCCATACAAAAAACTGCTGCAGTAAACTAAGAAGTATCAATAATTAAAAGACTGCTGATAAATTCAGTTTACTCTCCGTTTTTTAAAAAAGCAAATTACAAATCGTCGCTTTTGTATTGTTGTCCAAATGAGTTAAAAACGTGATATTAACTCGTGGGATTTTGTATAAAATGTGAAGAATCGTGTTGCCTTGGCCAATTGAAGTGGTATACTGAAAAAGACAGGCTTATTGCCAAACTGGTAGAAGGAGGCGAATGATTTGGAATATCTTTCAGAGAAAGAAAAAGATGCAAGACCCACGTTTGTTGTTGGAATCGGCGCTTCGGCCGGCGGGCTGGAAGCGCTGCAGCAGATGCTCACCTTCCTTCCCGGAAACACCGGGATGGCTTTTGTGATCATCCAGCATCTGGCGCCGGATCATAAGAGCATGCTGGCGGACATTCTCGGGAAATATACGGTCATGCCGGTCACGGAAGCCCGGGACGGTATGCGCGTGGAGAAAAACCATATTTACATGATCCCTCCGAAATATAACCTTGAGATCATTTCGGATGTTCTGCAGCTGCATGAATATAATCACGCGAAGATCAACCATCCCATAGATATTTTCTTCCGATCCCTGGCACAGGCCTATGAGAACCGGGCAGTCGCCGTAATCCTTTCAGGGACAGGTTCGGACGGGACCAACGGAATAAGGGCTATCAAGGAAGAGAACGGCGTGATCATCGTCCAGAATCCTGACAGCGCAAAATTTGACGGAATGCCCAGGAACGCCATCGCGACAGGGTTTGTGGATCTTGTTCTGAATCCGGACAGCATCGCGCGCGAAATAGCGCATATTTCCGCTACGCTGCCGAATGCGGCGGGCAGGCTGCAGCTGACGGACCAGGACCTGATGTCCCAGGTTTTCTCCATCCTGAAAAACATTACCAATATTAATTACGCGTACTATAAACAGACAACCATCCTGAGGCGTATCGAACGCCGTCTGGTTGTGACACATAACCGGAACCTGCGCGAATATGTCAACTATCTGAATTCCAATCCGGAAGAGGCGAAGCTGCTGGCTAAAGAAGTGCTGATCGGTGTCACCAGTTTCTTCCGTGATGCGGACTATTTTGACGTCCTGAAGGAAAAAGTGATACGCCCTCTGGTGTCCGCTTCCAAGCCGTCCAGACAGATCCGTATCTGGGTGGCAGGGTGTTCGACGGGTGAAGAAGCGTATTCCATCGCGATTCTGTTTACGGAGGTAATGGAAGAACTGAATGTCCGCCGAGATATCAAGATCTTCGCCACCGATCTGGATGTGGATTCCATTACAACAGCCGGCCGGGGGGTCTATGGGGACAACATTATCGAAGATGTCAGTGTCACCCGCCTGTCCAGATATTTCTCGCGCAAAGGAAATCACTATACCATCCGGCATGATATCAGGAAGATGATCGTTTTCGCTCAGCACAATGTGTTCCAGGATCCGCCTTTCGGCAAACTGGACCTGATCAGCTGCCGGAATCTGCTGATCTATTTCCAGAATGTACTGCAGCGGAATCTTTTCGCCATCTTCCATATGGCGCTGAATGACGGCGGATATCTGTTCCTGGGCAGATCGGAATCTGTGATCGACTATGATGATGTATTCCGTGTCATCGCGGCAAATGAGAAGATCTTTATCCACAACGCGGGCGGAAAGGCCCCCATACACGAACGGATGAACTATTCCTTCCCCAGTGTGGATACCATGATCGA
>CACZSG010000099.1 GCA_902783665.1 uncultured Lachnospiraceae bacterium
TGATCGAGTTCAAACATACGGCTTACTCCAGAAGTATCTTCGCAAAAGGTGCCGTGCAGGCCGCAAAATACCTGACCGGAAAACCCGTCGGCTTCTATGATATGGGAGACGTTGTACTGGGATAATGAGTCAGAGGGACGTTCAACGTGACTCATTTTTAGGAGCCTTAGAAGCATTCACCAGGATTTGTCCGGCGTTGCAGAACAGAAAAGCACATGATCCGGGACATCTCATGCCAATTGGATCATTTAAACTGCAGACATCAGTAGTAATAAAAGTAGAACCGCAGGTATTCACTTGCCGGCACCGGCAGAGCCTGCGAAACAGAAAAAAGACAGAAACCGAGGATTCAGATGAAGAAAGTAGTTAAGTTCGGCGGAAGCTCCCTGGCAAGTGCGGAGCAGTTCCGCAAAGTAGGAGAGATCATTCACGCGGAAAAAGACAGAAGATATGTCATTCCTTCGGCACCCGGAAAACGTTTTTCCAGTGACACCAAAGTGACGGACATGTTGTATGACTGCTACAATTCAGCTTCAGCTCACACGGATATCACCGAAAAACTGAATGTTATCAAAGAACGGTATCAGGAGATCATAGACGGTCTGGGACTGCAGGTCAGCCTGGATGAAGAATTCGAGACCATCAAAAACAATTTCGAAAACCATGCCGGAAGTGACTATGCCGCCTCCCGCGGAGAGTATCTGAACGGCATCCTGATGGCTGCCTATCTGGAATATGAATTCATTGATGCTGCCGAAGTGATCTGCTTTGACGAGGACGGCGTTTTTGATAGCGAAAAGACCAACCAGGTGCTCTCAAAAAGGCTGGAGAATATGCCGAACGCAGTCATACCGGGCTTTTACGGAGCCATGCCGGATGGCAGCATCCGCACCTTTTCCAGAGGCGGTTCAGACATCACCGGTTCCATCGTTGCCAGAGCCATTCATGCGGACCTGTATGAAAACTGGACCGATGTATCCGGCTTCCTGGTGGCGGACCCCCGCATTGTGAAGAATCCGCAGACCATCGAGACCATTACCTACCGTGAACTGCGCGAGCTTTCCTACATGGGTGCCACGGTGCTTCACGCGGATGCCATCTTCCCGGTGCGTCGCGAAGGCATCCCCATAAACATCCGCAATACCAACCGTCCGCTGGATCCGGGTACTCTGATCGTGGAGAACACCTGCCGCAAGCCGAAGTACACTGTGACCGGCATTGCCGGCAAGAAGGGCTTCTGTGCCATCAACATAGAGAAGGACATGATGAACTCCGAGATCGGTTTCGGCCGCAGAGTGCTTCAGGTATTTGAAGAGAATGGTATTTCCTTCGAACATACTCCTTCCGGCATCGATACATTCCAGGTCATCGTGCACCAGGATGAGTTCATGGAAAAAGAGCAGGGCGTCATCTCCGGCCTGCACCGTGCCGTGAACCCGGACACCATCGATCTGGAATCCGGTCTGGCACTGATCGCCGTGGTGGGCCGCGGCATGCGCGCCACCCGCGGAACCGCCGGCCGAATCTTCGCCGCGCTGGCCCATGCCAATGTGAACGTTAAGATGATCGACCAGGGGTCCAGCGAGCTGAACATTATCGTAGGGGTCAGCAATGAGGATTTTGAGGCCGCGATCAAGGCAATCTACGATATTTTTATTACGACAGAGCTGTAAACCTAAGAATGGTAAATTCAGCCTGTGAAATCTGATAAAATCTGAAAGACCATCTGCTTTTGCAGGTGGTTTTTTTGTGTCAGGTTGATGACTTGTGTTATAAACTGCTATAATAGAATATGACATCTGTCAGAAGATCAAATTATGTGTTTAGGGATATAACTAAGCCAACTAAATCACACGGGAACCGCGTGTTCAGGAAAAAACATCTTAATAGATGGGAATACAGATAGACGCAGCGTCAGACGGTATAAGCATATGGAAATAAGAGATGACCGAATCGATTCGGGAAAAGCATTTGACTGGGGAAGAACATCCGCAGAATACGCCAGGTACAGAGACATCTATCCGGAGCTCTTCTACAGGAAAATTTTGGACAGAGGTCTTTGCATGGAAGGACAGAAAGGTCTTGATCTCGGAACCGGCACAGGTGTACTGCCGCGCAATATGTACAGATACGGGGCAGAATGGACAGGGACAGACATCTCTCCGGAGCAGATCGAACAGGCGAAGATACTGGCCGATGCTTCAAACATGAAGATAGAGTTTCAGGCCGTTCCGGCAGAACAACTGACCTATAAAGGAGAGAGCTTTGATATTATCACGGCCTGTCAGTGTTTCTGGTACTTTGACCATTAAAAGGTTATTCCGAAACTGGCGGACCTTTTGAAACCTGATGGTAAACTTCTGATCCTTTACATGGCATGGCTGCCGTATGAGGACAGGATTGCGGGAGCAAGTGAAGAACTTGTACTGAAGTACAGTCCAAAATGGTCAGGGGCCGGAGAAACCAGACATCCGATCTGGATTCCGGATATTGCTTATGAATATTTTGAAATGGAAGAACATGAGGAATATGATCTGATGGTGCCGTTCACCAGGGAATCGTGGCATGGGAGAATGAGAGCCTGCAGAGGAGTTGGCGCTTCCCTGTCAGAAGAAGAACTGGCCAGGTGGGATGAAGAACACAGGAAGCTGCTGGAAAGAATCGCACCGGAACAATTCGAAGTGCTGCACTATGCAGCGCTTTCGGTACTCGGAAAGAAAGTGAGGTAGATGGCAGCATGGATTATTCGGTAAAGAACGTTACCATAGACGATTATGATGCCATCTATGAGCTGTGGAGTGCAGCGGAGCAGAGCCGGAGGGCCTTGAATCCTGTTGACGATTCCCGGGAAGGAATTGCCAGGTATCTGAAAAGGAATCCCGATACATGTTTCGTCGCAGTGAAAGACGGGAAGATCATCGGCGTTATCCTGAGCGGGCATGATGGCCGCAGGGCAATCATACACCATCTGTGCGTGCATCCCGGCTATCGGCGTATGGGGATCGCGGGACAAATGGTTTCACTGGCAGAGGAAGCTCTGCAGAAAGAAGGCATACAAAAGATATTCGGACTTGTTTTTAAGGATAATGAAACGGCAAACGTCTTCTGGGAACGGCAGGGGTATTCTCTCAGGACAAATCTGAATTACCGCAACAAAAGTCTGAACGATCAGATTCCTGCAGGAGAATAACCGAAGCAAATTAAAAGGTAAGCAGGGAAATGGAGATGAAAAGTATGGATCAGATATGGATTGATATGTATCACGCAGCAAAAGCTGTATTGGGCGGGAAAACGATTTCAGATTATGTGACGGCCGGAGAGGTATCCGCCGCGGTTCGCTCAAAATCCGGGAAGATTTATGTCGGAGTATGCATTGATACCTGCTCAACTCTTGGGATATGCGCAGAGAGAAATGCCATATTTAATATGATCACAAACGGGGAGTATGAAATTGACAGAGTCCTCTGCATCCCGCCGAATGAAGGAAAAGGTGCACCCTGCGGCGCCTGTCGGGAATTAATGGTTCAGCTGATGCCTGGGAAATATAAGGATATTGATATTATGATCGATTATTCAAAAGGGCAGGTCATGAAACTAGGAGAATTAACCCCTGAATGGTGGATAGATTAAGGAGAACAAATGATCAGATTTATTAAAGGTGCCGATGAGAGAAAACGGATCGCCAGAGAGATCCTTGAAGCCCTGACCGATTGGTTTGAAGTTGAGGAGAGCAGGGAACAGTATATTGCAGATTCGGCCGGCCAGCCGTTCTGGGCTTCCGTCGATGATGGTATTACGGAGGGCTTTCTCTGTCTAAAAGAGACAGGGAAAGAATCTATGGAACTTGCCGTCATGGGAGTTCGCAGGGAGTGCCACAGGAAGGGAATCGGAAGGAAACTATTCGAGGCTGCCAAAGATTATGCTGTAAGGAAAGGGTATGAATTCATCCAGGTCAAGACGGTTCGTTCCGGATTATATGAGGATTATGATATTACCAATGAATTCTACAAGAGCCTGGGCTTTAAAGAGCTTGAAGTCCTGTCGGATTATTGGGATGAAGCAAATCCCTGCCAGATCTACGTGATGTCATTGAAGAGCACAGTGAATACGATCGCGGCGCGTCATAGCTACCGCGGGGCATTTCTGCAGGAAGAGGTACCTGAAGAACATCTTATAATAATAGCGAAAGCCGGAACGGAAGCACCGTCGGGATGCAATAAACAGACTACAGATATCATCGTTGTCAATGATCCGGAAGTTCTTGCCCGGATAAAGGCGCAGATAGATCCTCCGATTGCAGCGACGGCTCCCGCCATGATCGTTGTTCTGACAAGAAGGATCAACGCTTACAGGAACAGATGCTTTGCTGTCCAGGATTATTCTGCAGCGATCGAGAATATGCTGCTGGCCATCGTGGAACTTGGATATCAGAGCTGCTGGTATGAAGGCCATATCACGGATGACGACAGGATCTGCGATAAGATTGCTGCCGTGCTGAATGTGCCTGAAAACTATGATGTTGTATGTATCCTTCCGGTAGGAAAAGCGGCGGATGAATTCCATGCACCTGGCAAAAAAGCTTTTTCCGAGAGAGTACACTTCAACAGATGGTCCTGAGGCGGAAGAAGCTTCAGGTAAATTGTCGAAAAGAAAAGAAGGCCATAGAACATGAATGAGATTTTATTCAGGCAGCTGGCAGTGGACTACTGCTGTACACCGGAAGAAGTACTGGATCACCGGAATCACTTTACCGAACATCAGTTTCTGGAAGGCAGGCGCAGATTTCTGGAAGGAACTGAGTGCTTTCTGAAACTGGCAGTGGTAAACGGCAAGATCCTGTTTTCGGGAAACCGGGATATCGTGGACTGGTGCCGGAATGAGTATGCCGGGACCGGGGCTGAATGGTTCATGGAAGCGAAGAACTTAAGAAAGCTTAATGACAGACTTCAGCTGGATGGATATCAGATCGAAACGGCTCATCCGTTTTTTATCTCGGAGAGCATGACAGAAATCAGCACGGAAGGTCATGAGATACGCTGGTTTTATGACGATGAGATAGAACAGTTTCGCGGAGACGGACGGTTCGACGAGGCTTTTGCCTTCTGCAAAGATGCCCCGGATGTCATAGGCGTTGCCGCAGTCCGTGAAGGCAGGATCCTCGGTATGGCAGGGGCAAGCGCAGACAGTCCGGCCATGTGGCAGATCGGCATCAATGTTGATCCGCAGATGAGAGAAGCAGGAATTGGAAAGATGCTGGTGACACTTTTGAAAAATGAGATCCTGAAAAAGGGCATTCTGCCGTTTTACGGAACCTCCATGTCGCACATCGCCTCCCAGAGAGTCGCGCTGGGGGCCGGATTTGTTCCTGCCTGGGCGGAACTGGCGACATCGAAGATCAGCAGGTCATAAAAACTGCCTGATCCTTTGGAGCGAAGAAGATTTTGTGATAAAAAACAAGGGGCAAAGTGAAAAATGATCATCAGAGAACTCGGAAAGAACGAAACGGAACTGTTGAAAGATTTCCTCTATGAAGCTCTTTTTGTCCCGGAAGGGGCGGCACCGTTTCCCAGGGAGATCATCAAAAAGCCGGAGCTCAAACTCTATTATGAGGATTTCGGAACCGGAAGAGCGGATTTCTGTCTTGTGGCGGAGGAAGACGGCGCAGTGACAGGTGCAGCCTGGACCCGAATCATGAATGATTACGGCCATGTGGATGATGAGACACCTTCCCTGGCTATCTCCCTGTACAAAGAATACCGGGGCAGGGGGACCGGAAGCATGCTGCTGAAGGAGCTGAAAGAGCTCCTTCGAAAGGAAGGGTTCGAAAGGATCTCCCTTTCCGTGCAGAAGGCAAACTATGCGGTCAGCATGTACGAGAAGGCCGGTTTTGTCCCGGTCCGGGAAGACGAGGAAGAGTATATTATGGTCTGCGACCTGCAAGGAGGAACAAGATGAAAGCAGACAGATTTCTGACAGGCAGCGACAGAGAATGGATCAGCCGTACAACAGAGCAGATCTTTGCGAAGATGGAATGGGTATCTGAGAAAAACCGGGATAAGATTCCGTATACAACCCTGGAAGACGGCAGCTGGGATGACCGGTCGGACCAGACTCCTTGGGGTGAAGACTGGGGGATGGGACGCTCCTGGTGGACCAACGGATTCTGGGGCGGCCTGATGTGGCAGCTGTATCATGCCACCGGGCAGGAACGGTACAGGGAGATCGCAGGAATCTCGGAAGAGAAGCTGGACGATTGCTTTCTGCAGTATTATGGCCTCCATCATGATGTGGGATTTATGTGGATGCCTACGTCTGTGGCAGACTACAGACTGACCGGGAATGCGGATTCCAAAAGAAGAGCTTTGCTGGCTGCGCAGCTGCTGGCCGGTCGTTTCAATCCTGCCGGACGCTTTATCAGAGCCTGGAACGAGATCCCCGACGCGGATGCCACCGGGTGGGCCATCATCGACTGTATGTTCAATATCTCTCTGCTCTACTGGGCCAGTGAAGAGACCGGGGATCCGAGATACCGGGAGATCGCCCAGGCACATGCCGATACGGTGATGAACAGTTTTATCAGGCCGGACGGTTCTTCCTGCCATATCGTGGAGTTTGATCCGTTTACAGGCAGGCGTGTCTGCTCTCATGCGGGACAGGGTTATTCCCATGGAGGCGCATGGACGCGGGGACAGGCATGGGCCATCTACGGTTTTGCCATCAGCTGGCGCCATACCGGGAAACAGTCTTATCTGGATACTGCTCAGAAAGTGGCGGACTTCTTTGTCGGCCACATGCCGGAGAGCGGCATCATCCCGGTGGATTTCTGCCAGCCTGAGGTGCCAGCCCTTGAGGATTCCTGCGGAGCGGCCGCCGCGGCTTCCGGACTGATCGAACTGGCGGAGTGCCTGATGAAAAACGGGGACGAACAGGATCAGGCTTCAGCTGAAAAATATATGCAGGCTGCGCTGTGCATCCTGCATGCCATTGCGGATACCCGGGCATGCTGGGACAGAAGCTGTGATGCTATCGTATTAAACTGTACGGCTGCCTACCATTCCGATGACAGGCACATCACCATGGTCTATGCGGATTACTTCTTTGTGGAGGCAATGCTGAAGCTGGCGGATAAGGGCTTCTTTATGTGGTGATCATCTGCAGGACTAAGAGGTTCCTGCCATGACCGGAGGAGAAGAGACA
>CACZSG010000100.1 GCA_902783665.1 uncultured Lachnospiraceae bacterium
ATCCCTGTTACCATTGATCTTCACAATCATCAGTATACAGGTAAATCCACGTTGCTACAAATGTGAGGTCACTTCATATTATCTCATCCTCAGAATCTGAAATCTCTGCGGTTGGAATTACGGATATCCTCCAGGTTCTGTCTCGCGATGCTGCGCACCTTTTCGTTGGGAACCTTCTCCAGTTCCTCCGCGATCATCCGATAGCCCTTTTCTTTGGTCTCGGGGCTTGCGTAGTCCTCCAGGTATTCCGCAAGCGTCATCAGTGCGTTCGGATGGCAGCAGTTCAGGATCTGGCCGCTCTTGCACAGGGCCATGAAGCGGTCTCCGGTTCTTCCCGCGCGGTAACATGCCGTGCAGAAGGAGGGGATATGTCCGCTGTCCATCAGCCAGCTGACCACCTCGTCCAGTGTTCTCTGGTCGGATACGTCGAACTGCTCCGTATCATGCTCTCTCTCTTCGTGGGTATAGCCGCCCACTGAAGTACGGGAGGCTCCCGATACCTGGGAGATTCCGACCTGCAGAAGGCGCTGACGCACCTGCTCCGTCTCTCTGGTGGAGACGATCATGCCGGTATAGGGAACGGCCAGACGAATGCAGGCTGCGATCTTTGTGAAGGTATCGTCGTCAATTCCGTTGTCAAACATATCCGGATCGATATCGTCGGCGCGCTTTACCCTGGGAACGCTGATAGTATGCGGGCCTACGCCGTGCACTGCTTCCAGGTGCTCTGCATGCATGATCAGGCCTGCAAATTCATATTTGTAAAGTTCCAGACCGAACAGTACGCCAAGACCTACATCGTCGATGCCGCCCTCCATGGCGCGGTCCATGGCTTCGGTATGATATGCGTAGTTGTGCTTCGGTCCTGTCGGATGCAGTTTCTCATAGCTCTCTTTGTGGTAGGTCTCCTGGAACAGGATATAGGTCCCGATGCCTGCTTCCTTCAGCTTTCTGTAGTTTTCCACCGTGGTGGCCGCTATGTTCACGTTTACGCGGCGGATATCTCCGTTTTTATGGTGAACGCTGTAGATGGTTTTGATGCAGTCCAGAATATACTCGATCGGATTGTTCACCGGGTCCTCACCGGCTTCGATGGCCAGCCTCTTGTGGCCCATGTCCTGGAGCGCGATAACTTCCGCCCGCACTTCTTCCTGGGTCAGTTTTTTCCGGGCGATGTGTTTGTTCTTCAGGTGATACGGGCAGTACAGACAGCCGTTCACGCAATAGTTTGAAAGATACAGCGGAGCGAAAATAACGATCCTGTTGCCATAAAAAGCAAGCTTGATCTCCTCGGCGATCTCGTACATCCGCTGGATCTTCTCCGGAATCTCACATGCCAGCAGCAGGGATGCCTCGCGGTGCGTCAGGCCGGAACAGACACAGCCTGTTTTCGTTTTGACCGGACGGGCTTTTTCAAGAATCTGGTCGATCAGCTCCACATTGTTCTTGTTCGCTTCCGCCCAGGCCAGTGTCTCACGGATCTCTTCATCATTGATGAATTCTTCCGCCTTCAGTGATTTCGGATCGTATTTGCTCATTTTCTGATATCTCCTCTCTCTTTGACCAGTCTGTATCCGATCCTGCGCATCCGCGCATCCAGACATTCCACGCACTGGGCCGATTCGTCCCCGGTACAGATCTTGCCGTCATACAGTTCATATTGTTTTCTTCTTCCCAGCGGGGAAAGGTTCGGCATCACCACATTCGCGCCGGCCAGGATTCCCAGTTCTCTTCCCGTCGGATGAATGGTTCCCAGGGCTGTCGTTGCCGGCAGCAGCACCGGCGGGTGGATCAGCCGGATCACCGACAGAAGAAAACAGGTCAGTTCAAGTGACCCCTGCTCAAACCCGGCGAAGGGCGTCTCGTGATGCGGGATAAAAGGACCGATCCCGCACATATCCGGCTTAAAGGTCTCGATAAACTTCAGATCCTCTGCCAGATGCGCCGCTGTCTGGTAAGGTGAGCCCACCATAAAGCCTGCCCCGACCTGATATCCGGCTGCCCTCAGTTCCTTCAGGCAGTCCATCCGGTTCCGGAAGGACATTTCCGGGGGATGCAGCCGCCCATAGTGCTCTTCATCCGCGGTCTCATGCCGCAGCAGGTAACGGTCGGCCCCTGCCTCGGCCAGCCGCTGATAGCTTTCCCTGCTTCTTTCCCCCATCGAAAGCGTTACAGCCGCATCGGGGAAACTGTCTTTCAGCCGTGATACGATTTCACAGAGTCTTTCATCCGTGAACCAGGCGTCTTCCCCGCCCTGCAGAACGAAGGTCCGAAACCCCAGTCCGTATCCTTCCCGCGCGCAGTCAAAGATCTCCTCCGGTGTCAGGCGGTAGCGGCTGCAGTTTTTATTATCTCTTCTGATCCCGCAGTAGTAACAGTTGTTTCTGCAGATATTGGAAATCTCGATCAGTCCTCTGGTGAACACATCGTTTCCATAGATCTGCCGACGTATCTTCACGGCCCTGGATGCCAGGTCCCGCGCTGTCTCTTCATCTCTGTTCTCTATCAGGAAGGCGTATTCCTTCTCTGTCAGAGAATGCTTTTCTTCCAGCTGTCCGGTAAGGTCCCGGAGCCGGCTTCTGATATCTGTCGCCACACCAGCCTCCTTTTCAGTCTGCCGCCGGCTTCTCAAATGAAAGGCATGGCAGAGGTCTGATGCTGCGCGAAAGGATCCCGGTCATTTCGGCTATGGCGATCCCGTAGTTGATAAACGGCACACCCTGATCCGCCGCGCATTTCATCCGGTACTGTACTTCCCGTTCCGTGATCATACAGCCGCCGCAGTGGATCACCGCGGCATACCCGGACAGATCCTCCGGAAATTCCTGTCCGGAGCAGGTCTCAAAACGAAGCTCCGCTCCGCTGTATTTTCTGAGCCATGCGGGGATCTTTACAGTGCCGATATCGCCGCACTGTCTGTGATGGGTACATCCCTCCGCCATCAGGATGCAGTCTCCCGATTTCAAGGACCTGAGCGACTGAACGCCTTTTACCGCGGTCTCAAGGAATCCCTTATATCTGGCCATCAGAATGGAAAACGATGTCAGCGGTACAGAATCCGGCACGATCTTTTCCACGGCCGCAAAGGCCTGACTGTCCGTGATGACGACGGCCGGCGGCTGCGCCAGCTTTGCCAGCGACTGCTCCAGTTCGGTCTCTTTCGTCACCAGTGCCATTCCGCCGGCATCCAGAATGCTGCGGATGGTCATCTGCTGCGGCATGATCAGGCGTCCTTTCGGAGCCGACTTGTCAATGGGACATACCAGGACCGCAATTTCGCCCGGTCGGACCAGGTCACCGCATACGGTCTGGGCCGGGTTCTCTTTGGGCGTCAGTTTCCCGAGGGCTTCTTTCAGCTCATGGATTCCCTGCCCGGTCACTGCACTCACGGTAAGGGTTTCCGGACCTTCTTCCGTTTTATGGTTCAACAGATCTGCCTTGTTGAAAACCGTCAGATAAGGGATCTGTTTTTCCCTGAACAGCTGCAGCAGCTGCCGGTCTTCCTCCCTGATCCCCTTTGTTCCGTCCACCACCAGCACGGCTATATCCGTCCTGTTCAGGACCTGCCGTGTCTTCCTGATGCGGAGTTCTCCAAGCATTCCCACGTCGTCAAAACCGGGCGTATCGATCACTACCACCGGGCCCAGCGGCAGAATTTCCATTGCCTTCCGGACAGGATCCGTCGTGGTCCCTTCGATTTCAGATACCACTGCCAGATCCTGCCCTGTCACGGCGTTGACCACACTGGACTTCCCGGCATTTCTGCAGCCAAAAAAGCCGATATGAACACGGTTTGCCGAAGCAGCCGCGTTTAATCCTTCAGACATACAAAACTCCTTACAATACAAAAACCGCAGTATCCTCTGACAGAAGATACTGCGGCATGATCATTCAATAAACCTGTTCATGAAATGCCGTCTTATCGTCTTTCACCGCAAGATCCGCAAATAGCCGGATGTTTTGGCGTCAGGGGATTCAGACCGGATGTAGTTGTCAAATCCCCCAAATCATACAAGGAAGCAGCCCGAATGTCAAGTATCTTTGGAAAGACATTGGGGCCTGTATAACAGGAACAAAGGACGGCAGGGTTCCTTCTCTTTACTCTTTGGCGTAAGCAGCCTTGGCGGTGACGCCGGAAAGTCTGCCAAGCGCGCCTGTCAGCGCATTGATGGCATCCTGGGGAGCATCCACGGCCACACTGATGATATTGATGTTCTTTTCTTTGTAGGGAATTCCCATTCTGCCGATAATGTACTGGCCATACTCATGCAGAAGGCCGTTCAGCTGTTCCACGCTCTCCTTGTCCTCAACGATCATGCTGATGACAGCTACTCTTGTATTCATGTATCCTTTCTCCTTTCATTTATGAAAAACGTTTTCTCCTGTACTGTATCCGCAGACTCAGGTGACATACTCTCACCTCTGAAGAGGATGGAGAATTCTCGTTTGAACCTGTGTCAGAACAGCAGGCCGCTGACATCTTCCGCCACGGGCATCACCTGGTTCAGTGTCACATAGCCGGTAATCTCCTCATAGGTGGTAAGCCCCCAGTAATTCCCTGTGGTGGAGATCTTTTCCTCCGAGATTTCCAGCAGCATATCGTTTGGAATCAGGTAAGGAAGCAGTCTGCCATATTCCATCCCCGGACCGAGACGCAGATTGACTCCTCCGTCCGGCGCTGCCACCTTGATCCGGTAGAATACAGCCCCCTGCTCTTCCTTTTCCTTCAGCTCTTTGCATTGTTTCAGAGCGATCCAGCCGTTTATATGCTGGTAGGAAATGAAGCCCCAGTCATTGCCGTTCGCGGCTTTCGCCTTGAAATACACATGCAGCTTTGTCCCCTTCGGTAAAGGAAGATCCATCAGCTTCTGATATTCAACGCCTGCACCGGTGCGCAGATTTACATCATCCGCGTTCACCTGGACATACATATTGGCATGTTCAATGTGTTCCTCGAAGCGATACTGGGCATTCTGCCCGGAGATCGTCTCGCACTGGCTCAAAGCGACCCAGCCGAAATATCCGGCATATTCCACGAACCCCCAGTAGTTGCCGTTGACCGCCATGGCCTGACGGATGACATGAAGCGCGACACCGTTCGGGATCATGTCTGGCAGGATCTTCGGGTATTCAACACCCGGCCCGTAGCGGAAGTTCACGCCGCCGTCCGGTGCTGCCACCCGGATATCGTATTCCACATAGGTCTCATTCAGATACTGCTCCACATAAGCGTCTGCTGATGCGGACACAGCCATGAACAAGGTAAGCATAAGCACTGTCAGCAGCAGATAACATTGTTTTTTCATGATTGCCTCCTGTCTGATTCACATGTGAATCGATTGTTTTCCGGTTAAATATTATATCTTCATCTCCTCAGCTGCGGGAAAGCCATATTCCCGCGGCAATGGATGCCAGATTCGCCGTCAGGGAAAGCAGCCAGGGATGCCTCTCCCTGTCAAGCTTTCTCGCATACCATAACCCTTCCGCAAGAACGATCAGACACTCCATCACAATTCTTACCACCGTCAGCCTGTCCGGATGCATCCGGATCTTCAGGCGCAGAACCAGGTATACATAAACCGGATTGGTCAGAAGATTGACCGCCGCGACATACAGAAGATTCCGGCCCCTGATCCCCCACAGAAGGGAAACCGCCAGTTCCGACAGTTCTGTCAGGAGCAGTGAATAAAGCATGACTCTGCCGAAATACTGGATCAAGAAGCCTCACCTTCTTTTCTCATTCTCACCGCTGCCCACAGAAGAACGGCGAGGGAAATGACACACAGCAGCGCCATCCCGGGCCCAGAAAACAGCCAGTGAACATTCCAGACCAGTGTGGGAAGGATCCCCAGAAACAGCGCCAGCATCAGAAGCCCGAAGGCAAATCCCGGCAGTGACGGAAGCAGCGCCGTCAGCAGGGACAGCGTCAGCGGCATTGTCATATTGAAAAAGAAAATGGAGATGCAGCCGAAAACAGCGCTGTTCATGGAGAAAAGTGCGGTTACGGCCGCGGCGCCGAGAGAGACCGCGGCAGCCTTTTCAAGACCGATCCTGTCGGCCAGCAGCCCGCCGGACGCCTTGCCCCCCATGACGCACAGGGTAAACAGCAGACCGACTGTAAAGGTATTCTTCCAGGAATACATCTGGATCGAACCATAATAGGAACGGATCCATACGATCAGGAACAGACCTGCCAGCGCTGCCGGAAACCATGACAGCCTGCTGTTGATCTTCATGACCCGCTCCGGAGCATCCGTGTTCTTTACGCCGCTTTGCGCAGAAGCCTCCGGACCTGTTTTTTTCAGGACAACAGCCCAGAGGGCAACAGCAGCTGCACTGAAAAGCATCAGCAGTCTGAACACCTGCCACAAAGGCATGTACTGCCTGCCCCAGGTGTTTCCCAGAAAAACGCCCAGCGCACCGGAAGCAATGAAGATCCCGGGGGCCGCATAGCTTTTCCCGGCGTCATTCATCACTTCGATCCCTCCGCCGATGTGGAAGAACCCGTTGCCCAGCCCCACCAGAAAAACTGCAGCTGCCGCATACCTGTGAAGCAGGTATCCGGCCAGGATCAGCAGACAGCCGGCACAGGACATCCAGAGATGCTTTTTCTTCAGGAACAGGTCTGCCGCCAGTCCTGCCAGCGCGGGGAAGGCAAAAGCCATGCCATTGTACAGGAGGACCCTGAACAGCCAACTGCCCTGCGTCACGGTTACGGGTCTGATTACAGCGGACATAAAATATACACAGGACAGATCCACCAGAAAGTGGATCAGGGTGCATAGAAACAAAGTCGTGCCTTTCCTGACGTTTTCACTCAGCAACAGTCCATTCCCCCCTGTCGTTCTGTTCGTACCGTAAAGCGAAAGTTGGGATCGTTCACATCCGCGTATACGGATCCTGCCATTATTCTATCATAGAAAGCAGACTGTGCAACGAACTTTTCACTTTTCATCCGGTCTGTTTCATGCTATTGTTTGGAGAGAAGCCCGGCAGCCGTTTTTCCTGCCTTTCAGGCCTGCTGCCAGGGTACAGAAACAGGCAACGACATGTGGACCGCAGTGAAGAAAGGAGCCTTTTTCCATGAACAGATGGTATCGGACCGGTCAGGAACTGATCGATGAAATGAAGAATACGAAGCTGCCGGAGGGACTGCTGCCCGTATGGTTCCTGGGGCAGGCCGGAATCGCGGTAAAAGCAGCCGGAAAACTGATCTGCATTGACCCTTATCTGCGTGAGAATCCTGACAGACAGGTGCCCCCGCCGTTTACGCCCGAAGTGGCTGCAGATGTCTTCGACTATATTCTCTGTACGCACGATCATGAAGACCATCTGGACAGAGTTGCCATAGAAAAAATGGCCGCGGCCGAAACCCGCTCCACGTTCGTGGTTCCCTATCCTTTTTCGGGACTTATGCATGAACTTGGGATTCCGGACAGTCAGGTCATCCCCGCAAAAGCCTGGGAAGAGCTGGATACCGGCTGTTTTAAGATAACTCCGGTCCCTGCCGCCCACGAATCCTTTGAATACGATGACCAGGGCAATCATAAGTTCCTGGGCTATATCCTGAACCTGGAAGACATTACGCTCTATCACTCCGGAGATACCATTGAATGGGACAGCATGGTGGCGGAACTGTCACGCTTCTCCTACGACATCATGTGCCTGCCCATCAACGGTAGCGACTGGAAGCGGAAACACATGGACATCATCGGAAATCTGGACGCAAGGGAAGCCGCAGATATCTCCGCCCAGTGTCAGGCCGACCTTCTGCTGCCCATCCATTATGACATGTTTGCCTTCAACGGCGAGAACCCCGGGTATCTTGCTGATTATATGTTCCGGAACTATCCTGCAAGGAGATACCATTTCCTTGCACCGGGCGAAATGTATATCTATCAGAAAAAACAGTAA
>CACZSG010000101.1 GCA_902783665.1 uncultured Lachnospiraceae bacterium
GGGGAGAACGGGAAACAGCCGGGAGCCGCGGCGGCGGATTACAGACGTCATTTTCTCGAGATCTATACGGATGAGTACCAGGACAGCAACCTGGTGCAGGAACGCATCCTGGACGCTGTCTCGGGAAGCAGCGCCGGGATAAGGAACCGTTTCATGGTGGGCGATGTGAAACAGAGCATCTACCGTTTCCGCCTGGCCAGGCCTGAACTCTTTCAGGAAAAATACCGTACGTACGGTACAAAGCCGGGAGATGGGCAGAGAAGGCTGGATCTGCACCGCAATTTCAGGAGCCGCCCGGAAGTGCTGAAGGTGGTCAATGACGTATTCAGGTGCATCATGACGGAATCCCTCGGAGAGATTCCCTATGACAGTGATGCAGCGCTCTATCCGGGAGCGGAATTTCCGCCGGTGCCCGGGGAAAGCGCGGGACTGTACCAGCCGGAAGCGTGCTCGAAGCAGGAACTGCATATGCTGTGGGGCGGAAAACCGGGCGAAGAGATGGAAAACGAGGCGCGCTTTGTGGGCAGGCGGATCCTGGAACTGGCCGGCACCCTGCCGGTCTGGGACAAGGACAGGAAAGCATACCGCCCGGCCCGCTTCGGCGATATCGTCATCCTGCTGCGGACGGGCGCAGGATGGACGGAGACCTTCCGTGATGTGCTGACGGAGATGGGGGTTCCCTGCTGGACAGATTCCAGGACCGGATACTTTTCGGCGCAGGAAGTCAGAAATGTCCTCTGCTGTCTGCAGATCCTGGACAATCCCATGCAGGACATCCCTCTGGCCGCGGTACTGAAAAGTCCCATGGCGGACCTGTCGGACGAACTGCTTGCCGAAGTGCGGATCCGCTTCCCGGAGGGCCCCTTCTGGAAGGCCTGCAGGGAAAGTGCCGCGCTGCCGGGATTTGAACAGCTGAAACACTTTTTTGACTGGCTCGACGGCCTGCGCGGGAAGGTGCCTTACACGCAGGTCCACGACCTGATCTGGGAGATACTGGAACAGACAGGGTACCATACCTACGTGCTGGCGCAGCCTGCGGGACAGGTGCGCCGGGCGAACCTGGACATGCTGATGGAAAAGGCGGCTGCCTATGAGAAGACCAGTTACCGCGGCCTTCACCATTTCCTCCGGTATATTGAAGGACTGAAATCCTACGAAGTGGATTACGGTGAGGCGTCCGTTCACGGGGAGACAGATGATGCCGTCCGCCTGATGACCATTCACAAGAGCAAAGGCCTGGAGTTCCCGGTGGTGTTCCTGTGCGGTCTGCAGAAAAACTTCAATGAACAGGATACCAGGGGCAAGGCCGTCATGCACGCGGACCTTGGGATCGGCTGCGACTGTGTGGATACAGAGCAAAGGCTCAGGTCCCCCAGTCTGCCCAAACGGGTGATCGCCGCCAGGATCCGCCGGGACAGCCTTGGCGAGGAACTTCGGGTGCTCTATGTCGCCATGACCCGGGCCAGGGAAAAACTGATCATGACGGGCACGGCGTCCGAAAAACAGGCTGAAAGGTTCGGCAGGTTTTCCGGCAGTCATATCATCGCGGGGGAACAGGAAGAAGAAGCAGCCTATTTTGAACTGCTGAAGGCTCACAGCTATCTGGACTGGATCCTGACGGCCCTGGAACACGGGGTCTGCTCTTTCCTGTCTGTTCTTCATGATCTGGATCGTCCGGAACAGGAGCAGAAGACGGAAAATGAAACCACGGCCGGCCTGTCCGCGGAGAAGGCGGGAGCAGTTCCGGAAGGCAGGGAGCCGTCCGCCGGAGAGATCGAAGGGATCTTTGCCGCCCGCTATCCGATGGAGAAAGCGCGGGGGATCCGCGGAAAGCTCTCCGTGTCGGAACTGAAGAAAAAAGCCATGCAGAGCATTCCGGATGAAGACGGGCATCCCGTCTATGAAGAAGCTCCCGTGATCCCGCTGCTTCCCGGCTTTGCCCAGCAGGAGGTTTCCATTTCCCCCGCCGACAGGGGAACTGCATACCATGCGCTGATGCAGAACCTGGACCTGCAGCAGGATTTATCCCCGTCCAATCTGCAAAAGCAGTTGGAAGATCTTGAGAAGTGTGGTAAAATATCGCCCGGAGAGGCTGGAGCCATAGACCTGGAGAAGATCCGGAAGCTTCTGGAATCTCCGCTGGGACAGGAACTGATCTCTTCCGACAGAGAACACGGACTGTTCAGGGAACAGCCATTTGTACTGGGCATTCCCGCATCCGAGGCGGACCCGTCCTGGCCTGAAGAAGAGACTGTGCTGGTGCAGGGTATCATCGACGCCTTCGTGCTTCAGGAAGACGGAAGCATTCTGCTGATCGACTACAAGACGGATGTGATAAAGAATGCGGATATTCTTGTGAAGCGCTACCGCGCCCAGCTTGTTTACTATGCGCAGGCGCTCGAACGGCTGATGCACCGTCCCGTAACCAGAAAACTGCTGTATTCTTTCCATTTAAATCAAACCATTGATATAGAGGAGCGTACATGATTCGTCTGAATCCCAAAACCATTCTGATTAAAAGTCTTCTGGCAGGAGGCATTGCCTGTTTTGATGTCATTGCCTTCCTGATCCTCCGAAGAGGGCTGCATGCGGACCTTACGGCTGCCGTCATGCTTTCGGCCCTGCTGTCCGTGCTGTTTGCCTTTGTGGTCATCAGCATCGCCGGCGGCATTTCCACACCGGATGACATGAAGAGCCTGGCGGAATCTGTTTCACGGTTTTTCGCCGGTAATCTGTGGGCAATGGGAGTACAGGTATTCGGTATGATCCTGCTCTGCAGTGTGTGGGGAGCAAGAGAGGGGAGGACCCTGGTCCTTCTGATCGCCGCGATGATCCCTGTATATATCATTATCTCTCTTCATAAGAACTATCTTCAGGAATACAGGAACCTTACAGGGAAAACACTGATGGGGTCAGGCACTGCCTCCGCTGATACTGCGGGGCGCAGGTATTTTGCCGGCGGATTTCTGCTGTCGGTCCTCATCGCGGGTGTCGGGTTCATCATTCACGGTGTGTGGCCGTTCGGCGACAAAACGGTCCTGATCGTGGACTCTCTGCACCAGTACCTGCCGTTTTACACCGACTTCCAGCAGAAGCTGGAGAACAGCAGCTCACTGCTGTATTCTTTTTCCGGAGGACTGGGTTATAATTTCTGGTCCACCTACGCGTATTATCTTGCAAGTCCCCTGAACCTGCTGATGGTATTCTTCCCGATGCAGTATGTCTGTGATTTCATGGACTTTATCATCCTTTTCAAGATCGGACTTTGCGGCGGCATTTTTTCCTGGTATCTGCATCAGAGAAATCCCGGGAAGCGGTTTCTGCCGGTTGCCTTCGGCGCTGCCTATGCGCTGTCCAATTTTGTGATCGGGTACTATTTCAATCTGATGTGGCTGGACAGCATAGCCGTTGTGCCGCTGATCATGCTGGGCATAGAAAGGATCGTAAGCGGCAGAAAGAGCATCATGTTCTGCATGGCGCTTTTCTACGGGCTCTGGTGCAACTATTACATCGGCTTCATGCTCTGCTTCTTTTCCTGCCTCTACTATGTGGTGTGCCTGGTCAGCGAAGAGCAGATCACCTGGGAGAAGGTGCTGAAAAGCGCGCTCCGGTTTGCCTGGTACGCGCTTCTGGCCGGCGGCATGGCCGCTGTGCTCCTGGTTCCCTCCTATGTGGGACTTTCGGCTTCCGAATCCATGCAGGACAACCATTTTCCGTCGGTGATCAAGTTCTACACCAGTCTGACCGAAATGATGATGAATCATTTCATCCTGTCGGAACCGATCAACATCGCGGACACCCAGGTAGGACTGAACGCGTACTGTTCGGTGGCGGCAGTCCCCATGGCGGTGCTGTATCTGATGTGCAGAAAAAGAAAACTGCGCGAGCGTCTGGCGCACCTGGCCATTACGGCGTTTCTGCTGCTTTCTTTCTCACTGAACATTCTGAACTATATCTGGCACGGGTTCCATGTGCAGAACGGTCTGCCGAACCGCTTTGCCTTTCTTTATATCCTGATGCTGCTTGTCATGGCTTATGACGCGCTGGAGGATGTAACGGAATACCGCCTGTACGAGATCCTGATCTCGTTTCTGCTTCCGGTTGGCTTTGCAGTGTATGTATGGCGTTCCGGTGTGGCGGACGGGCATCTGGAACTTCACCAGATCTTTCTTACCATCGGCATCCTGCTGATCTGGATGGGCGCGCTGCTGATGGGCAGATTCAAAGTGATCCCGGACGGGAAGGCCCTGTTCTCGGCCATCCTGACCGGAATGCTGATCGTGGAGCTTTCGGTGAACGGAATCTACGGGATCCTGCAGAATGGAGGCGTGACCCGCAGCCTTTACCTTGCGGACCAGCATTCCTGGAAACGTCTGATCGCGGACCAGGAGGATCCGACCTTTTACCGGAGCGAGGTTGACCGCTCCAGAATGCGAAACGTCACCATGTTCGTGGGCGGAAAGGGCATGGTCATGTTCAATTCGACCATGCAGGAATCCGTGATCCGTCTGTGTGACAGTCTCGGCATCGAGGCAAGGACCAACAAGAACGGATACCTGGGCGTGACGAAACTGATCAATGATGTATTCGGCATCAAGTACATGGCAACGCCGTCCTCTCTGGGGGACTCCATGTATCAGTTCCGCAGACTGGCATCCGACGGTGAGCTGACCCTTTTCAAAAATGACAACGCACTGTCCGTTGGGTTCGTGGTCAACGATGATATCCGGAACTGGAACATCGACCAGAGTGAGCCGCTGGATGTCCAGAATGAATTTGTGGCGCTGGCCACCGGGCACGAACCGATCTTTGTCCTTGACAGGATCATCGACATGGAGGACGGAGAAAACTACGGGATCAAGATCCCGGAGAACAAGCAGGTCTACCTGTGTCTCGACACCCGCGTCGCCAAGATCGAGCTGGAGACGCCGGAATACAATAAGACCTACAATGATTTTACGGATCATCTTTACGTCATCAACGGCCTTGCGGACAATAACTACGCGGACTTCACTGTGACTCTTAAGAGCTCACAGACGACCGTTCCCGCGGAGGTCTATACCTGCGCGAACGCGGAATATGAAGAGGTGATCAGCGAACTGCACAAGAGCCAGCTGACGGATGTGCAGCTTCCGGCGGCCAATCATCTGACGGGACATCTGGATGCGGTCGAAGCCGGCACACTGCTTCTCACCATCCCCTATGACAAAGGATGGACCATCCGGGTTGACGGTGAGGTCACGGAACCGCTGGTGATCGGAAAAGCTCTGATGGGCGTTCCCGTAACGGCAGGAGAACATCAGGTGGACCTGAAATACATGGCCCCCGGTCTCGGAACGGGCACCCTCCTCAGCCTGATCGCGCTGCTGCTGTTCCTTGTCACCATGCTGCTTTCGGCCCGTGCGGAAGTCCGCAGAAATCAGGGGTTGGAGATGGCTGGCTCCGAAGATGCTTCCGCAGCCGGCGGAAATCTTCCGGGACCGACAGACTGGATGAAGCAGATGCCGGCAGACGGACTCCGGGATCTCGATGCGGAAACCCCGGACCAGAGTATGGATGCTCGGATGTCCGGCGAAGGCCAGGCAGACAGTCCGGTGCAGACATTATCCGATGAGCCGGCTTCCGCGGAACCGGTGCAGTCATCTTCCCGCATGGACCAGTTCATGAACAGGCCGATGGACGAGCACTTTGAGGATGACCAGTTTGAGGATGACCTGCCGGAGAATTTTTCGGAGGATGATCCGGACTATTACTTCGATGAGGCCCTGGAGGACGAAGCTTCCATGGATGCCTACAAAGATATTCTGGTGGAGAGAAAGAATGAAGAATGAACAGCTTTTGGAACTGCAGACGATCTGCGCGGGACACTGCCTGACAGATGAGCCGATGTGCAGGCATACCACCTTCCGCACAGGAGGACCTGCCCGGGCATTCGCGCAGCCGGAATCAGAAGAAGAACTTTCGGGTATCCTGACCTGGTGCAGGGAAAACCGGACCCCCTTCTATATTATCGGAAACGGGAGCAATCTGCTGGTGTCAGACGACGGTTTTGAGGGTGTGGTCATCCAGCTGTTCAAAAACTTCAGCAGCATCACAAGCCGGGACGGCATTCTTACGGCGCAGGCCGGTGCAAGGCTGTCCGTTCTGGCCCATACCGCACTGGAGAATCATCTGGCGGGCCTGGCCTTCGCCTCGGGCATACCGGGCACCGTCGGCGGCGCTGTGGTGATGAACGCCGGCGCGTACGGCGGAGAGATGAAAGACGTGCTGACCCGCGTCCGGATCCTGACACAGGAAGGGACCATTCAGTGGGTGAATGCGTCCGAACTGAAGCTCGGCTACCGGACCAGCCGGATCCCGGAAGAGGGATGGGTGGTTCTGGCCGCGGAGATGAAGCTTACACCGGGAGATGCGGATGAGATCGCGGCGGTCATGGAGGATCTGAAACAGCAGCGGATCCTGAAACAGCCTCTGGATCTTCCAAGCGCCGGCAGTACCTTCAAAAGACCCGAAGGGAATTTCGCCGGGAAACTCATTATGGAGGCAGGTCTGAGAGGCTTTCGCGTCGGAGATGCGCAGGTCTCGGAAAAACACTGCGGATTCGTGGTGAACCGCGGTCAGGCTTCCTCCGCCGACATCTGGAAACTCATCTGCGAGGTGCGCCGGAAGGTCTTTGAAGACAGCGGGATCCTGCTGGAACCGGAAGTAAAGCTTCTGGGAACCTTTCCGGAATTCGGGTAAAGCGCCCGGAATTCCCGCAAGGTCCCCCGGATCCTGTGAGGCTTCCCGGTCAGGCGCAGTTTAAAAAGAGGTACCGGGTGCCCCAATGAACCGGGAGGTCGATCAATGTCTTTTTCGGGAGAAGTGAAGGAGGAACTGGCAGGACGTATTCCGACTGCCCGCCACTGTCAGATCGCCGAGCTGGCCGCCCTTGTGGGCATGTGCGGCTCGGTCTGCATCACGGCGCGGAATACTTTCCGGCTCAGGATCCATACGGAAAATATTTCTGTCGCAAGAAAATGCTTTACATTATTCCAAAAAGCTTTTAATATATGTAGTGATGTGTCTGTCCGGGTGAGGAAAAATACTTCGGGCAGAAGCCGTATTTTTACACTCTGGGTGAAGAAACACGAAGATACGCTTCGTGTGCTGGAAGCCCTGGGACTGTTCGGAGATGACGGGGAAATAGAGGATGGGTTCGCGGCTGCCGAAAAACAGCTGTTGGAAAGATCCTGCTGCCGGCGGGCTTTTCTGCGGGGAGCATTCCTTGCGTCGGGTTCCATGACGGAACCTTTGAAGTCCTACCATTTTGAGATTGTCTGTAACTCGAAAGAAAGGGCGGAGCAGATCCGGGCGCTGATCGCTCCCTTCGGACCGGAGGCCAAGATCGTTCAGCGGAGAAAATACGATGTCGTCTACGTAAAAGAAGGCGCGCAGATCGTTGACATGCTGAACATCATGGAAGCGCACAATTCACTGATGAATCTGGAGAACATCCGGATCGTCCGTGAGGTCAGAAATTCTGTAAACCGGAAAGTGAACTGTGAAGCGGCAAACATCAACAAGACCGTGAATGCAGCGGTCAGACAGCTGGAAGATATCCGTTATCTGGCGAAGGTGCCTGGTCTGGACAGGCTCCCAGAAGGACTGGCGGAGATCGCAAGGCTGCGTCTGGACAACCCGGATGCTACCCTGAAGGAGCTCGGACAGATGCTCGATCCTCCCGTGGGAAAGTCCGGTGTGAACCACAGACTTAGAAAACTGAGCTTGCTGGCTCAAGATTACGGGCAATTCAAGGAGGAATACCAAAATGACTAAAAAGGAGATCACTGTGCGTTTCGAAGGTGGTCTGGAAGCTAGACCGCTTGCAATGCTTGTGCAGGTTGCAAGTCAGTTTGACAGTGAGATTCATGTACAGAGCGGCGAGTCCAAGACAGTCAACGCGAAGAGTATTATGGGTATGATGACTTTGGGGCTTACAGAAGGAGATACCGTCAGCATTTATGCGGACGGCCACGACGAAGCCGAAGCGATTGCAAAGATCGAGCAGTTTTTAAGCGCTTCCAAATAAGTCAGAAAAATAAAGACGGATATTCAGGCTGTGGGAAGAGATTCCCGCAGCTTTTTAAAAATATGGGATACGGGAGGAGCCGGACTCCTCCCCGGCAGGCGGGCCTGCCAAACTGTTCCGGCATCCTTCTTTTCGCCCGGGGATACGAATTCTTTTTTGTCTATCGGGGCAGGGACGGTGCTCTATATGTTCCTGGTCCAGCATTTGTAACTGTATGTAACCGGAACTGTAGAAAGTGAAGGTAAGGTAATTCAGAGGGGCGGAGGTAAAAATGGCATCATTAAAAGACATTGCCGCAGCATGCGGCGTTTCCGTGGCGACGGTCAGCAAATCCCTTGGCAATCATACGGATATCAGTGCGGCCACCAGAGAACGGGTCAGAAAAATGGCCGAAGAGATGGGATACCTCCCGAACATCTCGGCCAGATACCTGAAGACCAACCGCAGCTACAACATCGGCGTGCTGTTCGAAGACGCGTCCGGAAACGGACTGACCCATGATTTCTTCTCGGAAGTTCTTCAGAGCCTGAAGAACGAAGCTGAAATGGCAGGATACGATGTGACTTTCCTGAACACACGCGTCAAAAGCATGTCCTATGTGGAAAGAGCCAGGTACCGGGGACTGGACGGTGTTGCCATTGCCTGCACGGACTGGAAAGACGAAAACGTGCAGAAGCTGCTGGAAAGTAATCTGAAGATCGTTACCATCGACCATGTTTCCGACAGACATACGGCGGTCCTCTCTGACAACAAAGACGGCATCAGCTCCCTGATCCGGTATATATGCTCTATGGGACACAGAAAGATCGCCTTTATCACGGGAGAAGATACCCGCGTGACCGGAATCCGGATTGCCGCTTTCAGGGAGGCACTCCGCACGGCCGGACTGCAGATTCCGGAAGAATATATCCTTCACAGTGCCTACCGTGACCTTGAAAAGACACGGGAAATGACGAAACAGCTGCTGGATCTGCCCGATCCGCCCACCTGCATCCTGTTTCCGGATGACATGGCGGCTTTCGGAGGCATCGGGGAGATCTACGGACGGAAGCTTTCGGTTCCCGGCCATATCTCCATTGCCGGATATGACGGCATCCCCATCGCCAGGCTGACGCGCCCGGCGCTGACGACCTTCGCCCAGGATACGGCCGCCATGGGCAGGATCGCGGCCCGGTGCCTGATCCGTTCCATCGAAGAGCCGGATTCATACCGGCCGGAAGTGCATCTGGTAAGCGGACAGTTGCTGGAAGGGGAGACCGTGGGGCGGATCCGTTCATTACGCGGTTGACGCACTTTGAAAGTGTAGCATATAATCTCAGGGAAGAGTTTCGCTCCATGAAAGAAGCATAAAAGGAGGACGCGCCATGAAATTCACCGAAGGCTACTGGCTTCGCAGCCAGAGAGCGGACGCTGTATATGCCACCGAGGCATACTATGTCGACCCCATTCCGGGAGGCATGCGGATCGTTTCCGCTACAGTGCCTATCCAGCAGAGAGGCAACACGCTGAATATCGGTACCATTACCATAGAGTTCAAAGCAGTAAACGAAAATACCATCTCCGTCCGTTCCTGGCATTATGAAGGATACGACGATCATCTTCCCCGTTTTGAGAAGAATGAGACGCTTCTTGAGGAAGTAAAGCCTGTGATCACCGACCAGGAGGCTGTTCTGGACGCCGGCAAAGTTCTTGTCCGTGTATCCAGAAAGAACTTCGGCTACACCTTTGAGGCGGACGGCAGGGTGCTTACCTCCTGCGGATTCCGCAATCTGGGATATATCAGATGGGACAAACAGCCTTCCACCATGTTCCCGGAGAACAACTATCTGACGGAAAACTGCAGTCCCTATATGGTCAATGAACTGTCCCTGGGCGTAGGGGAATCCGTCTATGGTTTCGGTGAGCGGTTCACGGCTTTCGTAAAGAACGGCCAGGTGGTCGACACATGGAATGAGGACGGCGGTACCGCGTCGCAGGTAGGCTATAAGTGCGTGCCTTTCTATATGACGAACCGCGGCTACGGGGTTCTTGTCGACAGCACCGACAATGTCTCCTTTGAAGTAGCCAGCGAAAAAGTGGAATACGTCGGTTTTTCGGTTCCCGGGGAAGAGATCGGATATTATCTGTTCTACGGCCCCACTCCGAAAGAGATCCTGAAAGCATACACTTCCCTGACGGGAAGACCGGCCCTGCCGCCGGCCTGGTCCTTCGGGCTCTGGCTTTCCACCTCCTTCACGACCGATTACAGGGAGGAAACGACCAGTTCCTTCATCGACGGCATGTTCGAGCGCGATATTCCCATGTCGGTCTTTCACTTTGACTGCTTCTGGATGCCTGCTTTCCACTGGTGCGACATGGAGTGGGACAAGGAGGCGTTTCCGGATATCCGCGGAACCATCCGCAGATACCATGAAAAAGGCCTGAAGATCTGCTGCTGGATCAATCCCTATGTGGCACAGGGGAACGACATGTTCCGCGAAGGAGTGGATAAAGGCTATTTCCTGATGCGCGCCGACGGAAAAGGCGTCTGGCAGACAGATAACTGGCAGCCGGGCATGGCAGTGGTGGACTTCACCAATCCGGATGCCTGCAGATGGTATCAGGACAGGCTTCGCACCCTTCTTGACGTAGGCGTGGACTGCTTCAAGACGGACTTCGGCGAGCGTATCCCGGTGAACGTGGTCTATCATGACGGAAGCAACCCGCGTGCCATGCACAACTACTACACGTTCCTGTACAACCGCACCGTCTTCTCCCTGCTGGAGCAGGAGAGAGGTGAGCGGGAAGCCGTCCTGTTCGCGCGAAGCGCTACCGCCGGCGGACAGCAGTTCCCGGTGCACTGGGGCGGTGACTGCTACGCGAATTATCCCTCCATGGCAGAGACCCTCAGGGGCGGTCTTTCCTTCGCCATGAGCGGATTCTCCTTCTGGAGCCATGACATTTCGGGCTTTGAAAGCACGGCTACCCCGGACCTCTACAAGAGATGGGCGGCTTTCGGACTGCTTTCCTCCCACAGCAGACTGCACGGTTCAGGCAGCTACCGTGTACCGTGGCTGTTCGACGAGGAGGCCAGCAGGGTGGTGGCGCATTTCTCGAAGCTGAAATGTACGCTGATGCCCTATCTGTACGCCAAAGCAGTGGAAGCCCACGAAGAGGGAACGCCTCTGATGCGCCCGATGGTGTTCGAGTTCCCGGCCGATCCGGCGGTTCCTGCCCTGGATGCCCAGTACATGCTGGGAGACGCGCTGCTTGCCGCACCTGTCATGAGGGAAGACGGTGTCTGCGAATACTACCTGCCTGAAGGAACCTGGACCCATCTGCTCTCTGACGAAGTCCGCGAAGGCGGCAGATGGCAGAAAGACAGCTACGATTATTTCTCGCTTCCGCTCTACGTGCGTCCGAATACGCTTCTCGCGGTGGGCAGCAACGATCACAGGCCCGATTATGATTACACAGAAGGTCTGACGCTTCATTACTATCAGCCCCAGGCGGACGGCACGGCATGCTGTACACTGGTCGACACCAACGGAACCGTGGTCGACCGGATCTCCGCAGCAGTCCGGGAAGACGGGATTGCAGTCACAAGAACCTGCGCGGAAAAAGAAGTCCGCTTTGTGGTGCATGCCGGAACACAGACACGGGAGTACCTGCTTCCCGCAGGAGAAAAGGAAAGCTTTTTTGCAGTTTTCTGAAAGAGGTGGCACATGCTTCAGATCAATGGCCTGAACGAAGGCCTGGAATTGTTTAAAACGCTTGGGTCCGAAGTGCGTATGAATATTGTCCAGCTGCTCGCGGAACGGGGAGAGATGAATCTGAACGAGATCGCGGAAGCGCTCTCCCTTACCAACGGTGCACTGACATCTCATATCCGCAAACTCAATGAATGCGGAATTATCCAGATTACGCAGGAACACAGCGGAAGAGGAAATCAGAAACGATGCCGGCTGAAGGAGACGGAGATCCTGCTGAACGTACGTCCGGCATCGGAAGCCCGGGAATACCGTATCTATGAGACCTCCCTGGGCGTTGGGGATTATCAGAATTACGATATGGCCGCGCCCTGCGGACTGGCCGCGCAGAACAGCATGCTCGGGCAGCAGGATGACCCCAGATATTTCGCGATCCCCCAGCACAACCAGGCCCAGATGCTCTGGTTCAGCAATGGTTTTATTGAATACCATGTCCCGAACCTGCTTCCGAAAGGCCAGGATATTTCCGGCATCAGTTTCAGCATGGAGATCTCCTCTGCCTTCTTCGGAAACCCGGATAACCAGCAGTCGAAGATCGGTTTTTCCCTGAACGGAAAGAAACTGGGAAGCTGGTACAGCGTCGAGGAGGCTGACAGTACCATGGGGATCTACACCCCTCTCTGGTGGGACCAGCCGGTCATGCGGCACGGATTCCTGAAAATGATCGTGATCAACCAGGAAGGTGTTTATCTGGATGGACTGCGCATCTCCGAACAGCCCATCTCGGACTGGAAACTGGACGAGAACAGTGAACTGATCCTTCGCATAGAGGCGGAAACGGATGAGAACTATAAGGGTGGTGTGGCCCTTTACGGAGCCGGGTTCGGCAATTACCAGCAGGATATTCATATAAGGATCCGTTATCAGGATGCCCTTCAGAAAGGAGCAAATCAATGAAAGAAGAATTAAAACTGAATCAGCCCTGGATCTTGCAGAGAGCTGATCCTTACGTATACAGACATACAGACGGAAAATACTATTTTACCGCATCCCTGCCGGAGTACGACGGAATCGCGCTCCGCTGCTCCGACACCCTGGACGGACTGGCACAGGCAGAAGAAGTGCGTATCTGGAATAAACATGAAAGCGGCATCATGAGCTTTCACATCTGGGCGCCGGAACTGCACTACATGAACGGAAACTGGTATGTTTACTTCGCAGGAAGCGACAAGGATGACATCTGGGCCCTCAGACCCTATGTGCTCGAGTGCACGGACGAAGATCCGCTTACCGGCACCTGGACCGAAAAAGGCATGATGCAGGCAGCCGATGATGACGCTTTTTCCTTTGTTGATTTCTCTCTCGACGGGACCGTTTTTGAGAACAGAGGAGAGTACTACTATGTCTGGGCCGAAAAGGTAAGCGTAGGGAAGAAGATCTCTAATCTTTACATCGCGAAAATGGAGACGCCCTGGAAGCTTAAGACCGCGCAGGTGCTTCTTACGACACCCACCTACGACTGGGAACGCGTCGGCTTCTGGGTAAACGAAGGACCCTTCGCGCTGAAACGGAACGGAAAGATCTTCCTGACATTCTCCGCCAGCGAGACAGGAATCGACTATTGCGTAGGACTGCTCACCGCTGATGACGACGCAGACCTTCTGGATCCGGCATCCTGGAAAAAATCCAGACAGCCGGTACTGTGTTCTGACGCCTCCCGCAGGATCTACGGACCGGGACACAACTGCTTCGTACAGCTTCCGGACGGCAGGGACATCATGGTGTATCATGCCCGGACGGAGACCGAGATCGTCGGTGATCCGCTGTACAACCCGAACCGGCATGCCATGCTGATGGAAGTTAAATGGGATGCGGACGGGTGCCCGGTGTTCTCCTACGAATAAACCGGTGCACTTAGAGATACTGGTTAAATAAAGAAAAAAACATTCACTGTGGGACGAC
>CACZSG010000102.1 GCA_902783665.1 uncultured Lachnospiraceae bacterium
CCGGACCGCCTGTCGCGATGGCGCCCGACACACCCACGATGTTTCCGGTTCCCACGGTTGCCGCCAGCGCCGTACAGAGGGACTGGAACTGGGAGATGGAATGGTCCTCCGTGTGATTCGTCACATGCTTGTCACCGAAAATAGCGCCGATGGTGTTTTTCATCCAGTGCCCGAAGTGGGAAAGCTGGAAGAATTTTGTGGAACAGGTCATAAAGACGCCGGCAAAGCCCAGCAGGATCAGGGCCGGCCATCCCCATACAAATTCGTTCACGATGCTGTTTACATGTTCAATTGCTGCCATTGCTGTTTCTCCTTCTGCAAAATGTATAATTATGCCTTTCTGTTGCTTCTAAACAGCAAACAGGTCCCGAAAATATCCGGAACCCGTTTTCCTTGGGGCAAATTATATACATTTTTTTGAATATTGTCAAGATAAGTCGGGGGTGGGACAAAAGGGACGTTCGCCTCTGTCCCGTTTTTAAAACGGGACAGAGGCGAACGTCCCTTTTGTCCCACCCCCGACTTATCTGTCAATACATCGTGCGCAGCTCATCAAACCGGTAAACACCGGGATCGTCATCATCCTGCAGGAAACCGGCGCGGTATGTCATGACAGGCGCGTCGTAACCGAGCGACGGCGCGTAGGCGATGACCGAACCGGTAAGAAGCAGCCGCTCTCCGTCCAGTCTGATGTCATACGGATAATCAAAGTAAAACCCGCAGTTCTTTCCGTCGGGCGCTTTTGTCTGCATGTAAACAGTGTCATCTTCCAGAGTTCCGAACTGGGTGCAGAAGAAAGCCAGGTCCGTATCCGGATCGGATGTGCTGAAGAGTTCCCGCAGAATCTCTTTCAGGTCTTCCGCGGAGGCCTCGTGTCTTCCGTCTTCCGCCCAGATCCGTATATCCGAAACCTGATTCTGGTACCAGTTAAGCATGTACGCTCTGGTATAGCTGTAAAAACTGCTGCTCCGCAGATTCAGGATCTCGGGCTGTTCGAAATGACAGTGCATCTGATAGAGCGCCTCGCAGAAAGAAGTCAGCTGCTGTGCGGTGTCATAGTCCAGCAGTTCGGGATCTTCACTGCCGTAGATCTCATCCGGTCCCAGGCCGTCTCCGCCGATACCATCCGGGTCCGCGATGTCATCCGGGATCCAGCTTTCATCCGGAACTGCCACGGAAACGTGCGGATGCTGTTCGTCCGGGACAGGGAGATCCCCCGCACTTCCCTGAAAGCCGGTAAAGTGCAGTTCACTGATGCAGGTATCGTCATATTTCCACCCTTTCCGCACCCCGATGATGGTGACATGCACGGTACCGTCGCTGACAAGGGGTTCATCGAACAGGAAGTGGTATCCGCCGGAGAGTTCATCGTAATAGGAGGCATACTCCGTCACATCCAGAACCCCCTCCTGCTGCCCGGTCCTGACAGACAGCATGGTTGGTGCGTTGTTTTTCAGGAACAGGTCCTCGCTGATGTAAAAGCCCGGGTAGATATAGCCGCCGGTGATCACGGCATACGGTTCTGTATATATGATCAGGCTCTCCCCGTATCCCGGTCCGTCCACGCCCTCCGCCCACGTGGTGGAAGGATCCCCGTCGCAGATCCGCCATGCGCTGTTGTCATAGCCGGGTTCGATCAGGGTTGAGGACGCCTCTGCGTCCAGCACCAGGTCATAACTTTCCTCCGCGCCCGCACTGAACGGGACCGCGGCCGATAATGCCAAAACAGCTGAAAGAACAATGATTTGTCTTTTCATGATTATCCTCTCCTTGCAGATTCGTGTTGTATGATCAATGGCTGCTCTGATCTTTTTCAAATCATAACACACTTTTTACGGTGTTTGTCAAAACGGGACAAATTTAAGAAAACCTGCCGCCAAATATTAAAAAAGCTTTTCTTCAGGGATAATTAAGCATATGCGGAACGGGAACGCAGCTGCGATCATTCCGGATGGGGGGATGTCTGTAAAAAAGGAGATTGATTTCATCCCGCCTTTCAAATAAAATGTAAGTTGAAGAGGAATGCCCTCTTTGGCAGACTGACAGCAATGTTTTGTTTTGTAGGAGATTTCAATGATACTTACATACAGATATAAGACTGAATATCCGGCATTCAGATCCGCTGTGAAGACAGCAGCAGTTCTCATGCTGTTTCTTTGTTTTCTGCTGGTCAGATGCCCGGCTGCATCTGCCGCCTCATCCGCCCCTGCAGTCGTAGATCCGATCGCTCAGAAGGAAGGCTTCTCAGCGGTCCTCTACAACAACACCAACGGCCTGCCCACATCGGAAGCCAACACGATCGCGGAGACCTCGGACGGATTCATCTGGATCGGCAGCTACAGCGGTCTGGTCCGGTACGACGGAAATACCTTTGAACGGATCAGTTCCACCGATACCGGCATCTCCAATGTGATCAGCCTCTTCGTGGACAGCCGGGACCGCCTCTGGATCGGCACAAATGACAACGGCCTGGCCATGCTCGATAACGACACACTGACCATATGGTCAGAAGAAGACGGTCTTGATGCTTCCAAAATCTCCTCCATCGCGGAAGACAGCAATGGCGTGATCTATGTAGGAACGCCTTCGGGTATTACAGTCATCGACAGCACCGGAGAAGTCACCTCCATGACCGACCCGCGCATCGACGGTGTATATGTTGAAAGCCTGCAGGCGGACAAAGAAGGAAGAGTCTACGGCATCACAAACAACTATGACCTGTTCACACTCCGTGATAAGAAACTGGTGAGCTATCTCAGCCACACCTACAGCCGTGTACCAGATGCAGTCGGCATCCTGGCAGACCCGGATGAAAGCGGAAAACTCTACCTGGGCAGCGACCAGTCGACGCTCTACCACGGGTCACCCGAGCGCAATTATCAGGATCTGGAAGTATATGATGTATCTCCGCTCTTCAGCATCGCCAGTATTAAAAAAATCGACGGGCAGCTGTATCTCTGCGGCCGCAACGGCATAGGCGTTCTGAATGACGAAGGTTTTCACTATCTGGACATGCTTCCAATGAACAACTCCGTCGGGTCTGTCATGAACGACTATGAAGGCAATCTGTGGTTCACTTCCTCCAGGCAGGGGGTGATGAAGGTCGTCTCCAACCGTTTTCAGAACCTGTACGATAAATACAGCCTCCCCCCCGATGTCGTGAACGGCACCTGTATGCTGGACGGGAAGCTGTTTATCGGCTCTGATACCGGCCTTGTGGTATTTGACGGAGAAAAAAATGTCCCAAAGATTCCTCTGAAAAAGGCAGAGACCATCTCCGGAGTTGAACTTGGCGCTGACGACCTGCTGGAACTGCTGGTCGGATGCCGGATCCGGTCCATCATACGGGACAGTCACGACCGGCTCTGGATCTCGACCTGGGGATCCCACGGCCTGCTGCGCTATGATCACGGAGAAGTGAGAGCCTTCACCGAAAATGACGGTCTGATCTCCAATCATGTACGCACCGTCTGCGAGCAGTCCGATGGTTCCATACTGGTAGCCCTCTCCGGCGGCGTATGCGTGATCAAAGGGGACCGCGTCACGGACCGGTACTCCAAAAGAGCCGGAGTTGCAAATGATGAAAGCCTCACGGTCTCTTATAATGACAACGGCGATATTCTGCTCGGCTCCAACGGCAGCGGGATCTATGTCATCAACGAGGAAGGGATCCGATGCATCGGGAAGGAGGACGGCCTGTCTTCCGGGATCATCCTCCGGATCAAACGGGATGAGGAACGCAGGCTCTTCTGGATCGTGACAAGCAACTCCATCAGCTATATGACCTTTGACGATTACAAGATCACGACCATAAAGAGTTTCCCGTATTCCAACAACTTTGACCTGTATGAAAACAGTAATGAGGAGATGTGGGTACTCTCCAGCAATGGAATTTACGTTCTGCCAACGGAAGATCTTCTGAACGATGATGTCTCGGACCCGGTCCATTACACCCTGGCCAATGGACTGCCCTGTACGTCCACCAGCAATTCCTACTGTGAACTCACCGAAAACGGAGACCTGTATCTGGCCGGAAGCACCGGTGTCGCAAGAGTGAATATTGAGGAACCGCTCGAGGATGTAACCAACATGAAGGCGGCCGTACCCTTTGTCGATGTGGATGGTGACCGCTATTATCCGGATAAGGAAGGTGTATTTAGAATACCTGCCAGCACCCGGAAGCTGACTCTGTACGCCTACGTTTTCAATTACTCACTGAATGATCCCCAGATCACCTACCATCTGGAAGGGTTCGACGACAGACCGGTCACCATCAACCGCAGCGATCTGGTGCCCATAGACTATACGAACCTGCCGGGAGGAACCTATCATTTTATTTTCGAGCTGAAGGATTACATGGATCTCGAGGATAAGTCCCTCGTGATTCCCATTATAAAGACGAAAAAAATCTACGAGGAATCCTGGTTCTATATTGTTGTTGCATTTTCAACGATCCTGCTCATTGCAGAATTTCTCAAGCTTTACCTGGAACGCAAGATCCGGATCTTTGAAAAGAAGCAGCAGGAAGCCGTTGAAAAGGAGCGCCTGAACACAGAGCTGCAGACGGCCGGCCGTATTCAGGGAAGCATGCTTCCGCAGAAATTCCCGCCGTTCCCGGACAGAAAAGAATTTGAGATCTACGCCTCCATGGATCCGGCCCGGGAAGTGGGCGGAGATTTCTATGACTTCTTCCTGATCGACAAAGACCACCTCTGCCTGGTCATCGCAGACGTCAGCGGCAAAGGCATCCCGGCCTCCCTCTTCATGATGGCCTCCAAGGTCATTCTGCAGAGCTGCGCCATGCTGGGGAAATCCACGGCGGAGATCCTGAACAAGACAAACGAAGCACTCTGCTCCAACAATCAGGTGGAAATGTTCGTAACGATCTGGCTGGGCATTTTGGAGATCAGTACTGGAAAAATCATCGCGGCAAACGCCGGACATGAATACCCGGCTCTGATGAAGGACGGAAAATTTGCTCTTCTGAAAGACAAGCATGGATTTGTGATCGGCGGCATGGACGGTGTCAGATACAAAGAGTATGAGATCGATCTGAAGCCCGGAGACAAGCTCTTTGTCTACACGGACGGCGTTCCGGAAGCGACGGATTCCTCCAACAACATGTTCGGCACGGAACGGATGATCACAGCCCTGAATCAGGATCCGGGCGCCTCACCCGAAAAGCTTCTGCACAATGTCCGCAGTGCCGTGGACGGCTTCGTGAAGGAAGCGGAGCAGTTCGACGACCTGACCATGCTGTGTATCGAATACAAGGGACCGGACGGCGGTGAGAAATAACGTGTCACCGCGAGGCCCGCAGGCACCGGCCCCAGCCCTGATCAATAATGATAAATTATAAAAAACCAGGAGATCGTGTATTTGCGATCTCCTGGCTTTTTGAGCTTTATTCAGCTGTCTTCGGCTTTTCCCGGGACTTCTTTCCGGCCGCCCGGCCCGCTGTCATTCCGCTGCTGAAGGCCCACTGCAGGTTGTATCCGCCGCACGGACCGTCGATATCCAGAAGTTCCCCTGTAAGATAAAGCCCCGGACAGATCCTTGATTCCATGGTCACGGCAGAAACTTCCTCCGGCGATACACCTCCGAGACAGATCTGCGCGCGGGAAAAATCTCTGACGCCATCCACGGTCAGTTCCAGCCGTTTCAGCAGGGAAGCAAAAACAGCGGCTGTTTCTTCCGCCTTTTCCGGCCGGAATCCGTCCCGCAGGCCCGCCTTTTTTACCAGGAAAGCCGCCAGACGTGCATGTACGAACCCTTCCATCAGTCTGGACAGAGACTCCTTTTCCCGGCAGGAGGAAAACAGACCCATCAGGCGTGCTTTCAGGAATTCTTCACTGTATTCCGGATAAAAATCGACCATGAGGAGCATCGGCTTCTTTACGGAAAGCCCGTAGGTAAACCTGCTGAGCTGGAACACGGGGATGCCGGACACTTCCGAAGCAGTCCACTGCAGCTCCCCTTCCTCACGTCCTGCAACGGCTCCGGATCCTGCATCCGACAAGGTTACTCCTGCCTTTGTTCTTGCGCCTTCGCAGAGCTTCAGATCAGGGTCCGGACAGTGCATGGCTGTCAGGGCCGGCCAGGGCTCTGTCACCGTATGTCCCAGATGTTTCACAAGTTCCCATGCATCTGCTCCCCTGCTTTTTTCACTTTCCGCAAGACCCGCCCGGGAGCCGCAGGCCAGGATCACCTGCCTGGCCGGATAAGCCCATCCATCTGTCCGGACTGTCCACAGGCCCTCATCAGGGTCGTAGTCCAGACCGGTCACTTCCGCCTGATATTTCATCTTTACATGGAGCTTTTCCAGCTCTGCCAGAAGAACGTTCAGGACCGACTGTGCCTGCCCGGACCTGGGGTAGACATAGCCGTCCCTTTCCTGTGTCATCAGCCCGATCTCTTCAAAAAAGCGAAGCGTGTCGGAAACCCCGAATACTGCAAGCACCTGTTTCGGAAGATCTGCAGCTTCTGCTTTCTGCCTGACGGAATGATAGGCGGAAGGCAGGACCGGATCCATATTTGTCATGTTGCATCTGCCGTTTCCGGTAAGCAGCAGCTTTCTTCCCGGCCTGCTGTTTCTTTCCAGGACACGGACCCGGGCGCCTTCTCTGGCCGCGGCAATGGCTGCCGTCAGGCCCGAGGCTCCCGCCCCGATGACAAGAACGTCGTCCGGCTGCTGTACCGGCCCCGTACGTGCACTCAGCTTTTCTGCGGTATTATTCTTCATTTTATCCCCTATACCCCTGTCGAACCAGAATCATGCATTCACAGTTTTACACTGGCTTTCAGTCCATGTAAGCGCCCTTCATGGCGCTGACCGCATGCTGACTGTACAGTTTCATCAGGCCATGGGTATATTTCGTCTGAAAGCCCTTCCAGTTCTTCCTTCGTTCTTCGAGGATGACATCCATCTCTTCCGGTGTCTTCGGCTCCCCCTTCACACCGGTGATGGCAAGGATACGACGTTCCACATCCAGTGTGATGATATCGTCCTCCTCCACCAGCGCGATCGGACCGCCTGCGGCAGCTTCCGGGCTGACGTGTCCGATGACCGGGCCACGGGACGCACCGGAGAATCTTCCGTCAGTGATCAGCGCCACGCTGGCTGCCAGTTTCGGATCGGAACAGATGGCTTCTCCGGTGTAGAACATCTCCGGCATGCCGCTGCCCCTCGGACCTTCATAGCGGATGAACACGGCGTCTCCCGGAACGATCTTCCCGTGCAGAATAGCATCGATGGCTTCTTCCTCACTGTCGAAAGGTCTGGCGCGAAGGACAGCCTGAAACATGTTCTTCGGGCACGCAGTATGCTTGATCACACAGCCCTCCGGCGCCAGGTTTCCGCGCAGGATGGCAATGGACCCATCCGTGCCGATGGCATGGTCAAAGTCGGCAATGATATCGGTCCTTTTGATCTCCTTCCCGATCTGCCTGCTCTTCTCCGCAAGTATGGCATCGCAGTGCTCATAGAAACCATTCTTCTTCAGTTCCTCAAGATTCTCGCCCAGCGTCTTTCCTGTCACCGTCATGGCATCCAGGTGAAGCATGGACCTGATCTCCTCCATAATGCGCGGGACACCGCCTGCATAATAGAAATACTGGGCAGGCCAGTCGCCGGCAGGGCGGATATTCAGAAGATAGTGTGCGCCGCGGTGCATACGGTCAAAGGTATCTGAATCGATCTCAAATCCGAACTCCTTCGCAATGGCAGGAATGTGCATCAGTGCATTGGTGGACCCGGAGATGGCGGCATGCACCATGATGGCGTTCTCAAAGCTGCGCATATCCACGATATCCTGCGCGCATAAGCCCAGACGGATCAGCTCCATCAGCTGCTTTCCTGCATCGTACGCCGCCTGTTTCAGTTCCGGCGCCGTGGCCGGCATCAGAGCGGTTCCAGGCAGCATCAGACCAAGTGCCTCAGCCATCACCTGCATAGTGGATGCGGTCCCCATGAACGAACAGGCTCCGCAGGAGGGACAGGCATGATGCTTATAGTACTCCAGCTGTTCCAGGGGGATCTCCCCGCGTTCGTACTGAGCGGCGAATTTCCCGATCTGCTCCAGGGTAAGCAGCTCATTGATCTTACAGCCCGGATCATCCTCGGTGTACTTTTCCGGAAGCACATGCGCCTCCATGACGCCGCCGGTTACAACGATGGCGGGCATATCCTTCAGTCTTCCGATGCTCATCAGCATGGCCGGCATTGCTTTGTCGCAGCTGGCAATGAAAACACCGCCGTCAAAGGTGGTTGCCCTGCACTGTGCCTCCACCAGATTCGTGATCGCTTCACGGTGTGCCAGGGAATAATTGATGCCGTCATGACCCTGCGCAATACCGTCACACATATCTGTGGCAAAATAGCGGGCAGCCTTGCCGCCGTTCTCATTGATCGATCTGACAGCTTCCCTTACGAAAATATCCAGATGGCCCGACCCGGGATGACTGTCTCCGAAGGTGCTCTCCACCATTACCTGTGGTTTTGACAGGTCCTCCACCTTCCAGCCCATCCCCATCCGCAGGGGATCCATCTCGGGGGAAAGTTTTCTGGTTTCCTGACTGATCAGCATATTCCGTTCCTCCTCTTCCGAATTCGGTCTTATTCATTGTCTGCATTTTGCCGGCCTATGTTTCTGTCTTCAAGATCGGCATCGTTTTTCATGCCTTCTCAGATTACAGCACATTTGCAAGGAAGGCCAGGATTTTTTCCTTTATCTCCGGATCAGAAAATTCCGGTCCGGCATGGTTGGCTCCCTCAACAAGATACAGAAAACAGGGTACATTGCAGGCCCGAAGCTTTTCATGCAGCGCAACGCTTTGGGAATGGGGCACCTGGTTATCGTCAGTTCCATGGAAGATCAGGAACGGCGGCTCATTCCCTGTAACCAGTTTACAGGTATCCGGGAAATTGTCTGTATATACCCGGATCGTATCCGGTTTGGAGAATGCGTTTACATCGGTCACCGGATACATGCAGACGCAGGCTTTCACATGACTGTCCTGTTCCGGATAAGCGCCATCTTCATAGGCCGGGTCATCCATGGTCGCAGCCACCCAGCTCGCCAGCTGTCCACCGGCAGATTCTCCCATAACCGCAATGCGGTCCGGATCAATGTGGAAATGTTCTGCATTCGCCTTGATAAATCGCAGAGCTGCCTTCGCTTCAATCAGCGGCTGCGGGAATCGGGTAAAGGCAAAGGTATCATAGTCTGCCGTAATCACATTGTAGCCTCTTTTCGCGTATTCCACAAGCTCAGGGATCCACACATTTCTGTCCTGTTTCTGAAATCCTCCCCCACAGAAAAAGAGAATGCAGGGTCTTGCAGGGACCTCAGGATCATAAGGGTAATATCTCCTGGGCCCCATGAAACTGAGTTTCAGTGCTCTGGCGGAAGCGCCGCACCAGTATGGTTCCTGTCTGTATACGATTTCCGAGGCAAGACCGATCACAGGTTCAGGTTCTTTGATGCTGATTTTTTCTATCATGATTCTGGTTCTCCTTAACTTCTGTATTTCTGCAGCATGGACTCTCCGGGAATGCCTGGTTCCTTCTATTAATGATTCCGGAAGATCCGGCTCTGATATCATCAGTTTATCGGTACCGGACAACGATTGACAATGCAAGAACATTTATATAATCTATGCTTAAAAGTTATAGAAAGGAGTCAGGGACATGAACCTCAGCCAGACGGATTATTTCATCGCAATTGCGCGCACGGGCAGTCTTTCCGCCGCTGCTGCACAGCTCGGCGTTTCACAGCCTGCCTTAAGCAAATATCTGAGCGGCCTGGAATCCTTGTTCGGCATGCCTCTGTTCACCAGGGAAAAGAGGCGGCTGAAGCTGACGCAGGCCGGCCGGATCTACTACAATGCCTCCTGCCGCATCAGCTCCGCCATGCAGGAGACCCGCAGCATGATCAAGGCACTCTCCATAACAGACAAAAAGGAGCTTTCCATAGCAGTCTCGCCCCACCAGGGAGCACAGGTGATGGCACAGATGTATCCGCAGATCAAAAAACAGTTTCCCGGCATCACTCTGCGCCTGTTCGAAGGGTATACAAGGAGACTGTATCAGGCTGTGCGCAGCAAAAAGGCGGACCTTGCCCTTACCACAGTCATGGAAGATGAGGAAAATGTGAACGTAATCCCGATGTTTGAAGAGGATATGCTGCTTGCCGTTCCTTCTTATCATAATCTGGCTGTCCTCTCCAGCCCGGATTCGGACCACCTTGCAGTGATCGATGTGCGGGAATTATCCGATACCCCCTTTGTCCTGATGGATGAAAAGAATACCACCATCGGCGCCTTGTCCAGGCGCATTCTGGAGGAGGCAGGCATCGATCCGATCGTAGTGTATGAGAGCGAGAACGGCTTTCTGGTCGACGCCATGATCCACGCCGGCGCCGGCGTTGGCTTTGTGCCGAAGCATTACGTTGTGCCTTCCAGAGACGTTGTTTACTTTGCCCTGAAGAAAAACTACCGTTTCGTCTACTGTGTGGTTACCCGTGAAGGCTACCATTTGTCCAGGGAAGAGCGGTACCTCATCTACCTGCAGCTCAAGGGAAAGGAACACAATCCCGAACTCCACGATATCCATAGCGAAGAACTTGAAAAACTGGCCGAAGAATTTGAACAGGATCCTTCCTGGCCTCCGCTGACAGAATGGAGGCTGAACTACTGATGGACAGTAAAATTCTGGAATACATGATCGCCATTGCGGATGAGAAGAGCATATCAAAGGCCGCAGACCTGTTTCTGCTTACCCAGCCTGTCATGTCAAGGCATCTGCAGCGCATCGAGAAGGAGCTGGGAGCAAAACTGTTCTTCCGCGAGAAAGGAGAACTTCACCTGACAGACGCAGGAAGGCTTTACATCAACCAAGCCAGGCTGATCCTCCATACAGAAAAGAAAATGATCCAGGATCTGAATGACCTAAAACAAAAAACAAGATCAAATACACGCATCATGATAGATCCGTATCTGGTCAGCTATTTTGAACGTCATCTTATGCCCGCGATCCAGGTCGAACAGCTGAAGCGGCAGCCCGACGTCTCGGTCGGAGGCAGAGATCAGGCAGTTGAAGCCCTGAAGGCAGGGCTTACCGGTTACGCGGTCTTTCGCGCACGCCCCTTTGAAGACAGAGACCTCCATATAGAATGCATCTATCAGGACGAGCTGCTGCTCTGTATTCCGGATTCCTGGAATACGCCGGACACCCGGGAGCTTGTCCTGCGCGAGGGCCCTGCCGCCTTCCCGGAGCGCTATCTGATCATGGAGCGCTCCGACCTCGTCATGCGCAGGATCGAGCAGGATATCCTCCGGGCATATCACTGCCATCCCAGAAATGCCTTTGAAGTGACAGGCACCGCAACCGTGCTCATGATGGTGCAAGAAGAACAGGGCTTTGCGTTTCTTCCCTCCGCCATCGTAAAGGCAGCCGGCAGCTCCATCCGTTCCTTCTCATTGAAACAGCCGTTTCCGATGAATACCTATCTGGCATACCTGAACGAACACGTACCCGACCGGAATGATCGTCAGTTCCTGTCGATCATCCGGGACAGGTACGCCAGATGGGAGGAGTATCTGCAGTACCGCTTTGGGGCAAATGTATAACTTTTTGGCATATTCTCTATAAACAACTCAGAATGGTTCTTCCTGCACGAATGGCTTATGATAAAGCCATCCAAAGCAATTGCGGCATACGCAGAAAATCAAATATAAATCAAAAACAGGAGGGACTTATGAAAAACACAAGCAAAAAGATCGCAGCCACACTTCTTACCGCAACCATGATGGTCGCAGGCGCTCTTGCGGTTTCCGCAGACGAAGCATGGCCCAACGGTGACGTTACCGTTTATGTTCCCGCTAACCCGGGCGGAAGCTCAGACATGATCGCAAGACTGGACACCGATGCCATGAGCAAGATCACAGGCGCCAACTTCGTGGTCGTAAACGATACCACCGGTGCAAACTCCGTGGCATATGAGACAGTCAGGAACGCGGATCCGGACGGACAGACCCTGATGATCTATCACGGCGGAATGTGCACACAGTTTGCTTCCGGACAGTACGATCACTCTCTGGACGAGTTCGACGTGGTAGGCGGCCTGACCACTTCCGATGAGATCGGCTACGGCATCTATGTAAACGGCAAATCCGAGTTTGAGACCCTGGACGATCTTGTGGCCTACGCAAAAGAGAATCCGAACAAGCTGACTGCAGCCGTTGAGACCAACAACATGGACCACCTCATTGAAAGCCTGTTCGCAAAGCAGTTCGGCATCGAGCTGAACGTGGTATCCGGCGGTTCCAATACAGAAAAGCTCCCGCTCCTGATGGGTGGCAACGTGGACATCTGCTTCTTCACACCGGCAGGCAACGCGGACTATGTTACCAGCGGAGATCTGAAATGCCTTGCTTCCTTTGGTTCCGTACGTTCCGATCTCCTTCCGGAAGTTCCCACTCTGACCGAACTTGGCCAGGAGCCCATCCTTCTTCCCATCTTCTTCTTCATGGCCGGCCCGAAGGGCATGTCCGACGAAGTGAAGGCCTCCATTGACAGCGTCATCGAGCAGATCAGCACCGATGAACAGATCCAGGAAGCGGTAACTTCTTACGGAATGCAGTGGAGCTACCTTCCCATCGATGAAGTTGTGGAAAACGCTCATGAGATGCAGGCCCTCTATGTAGAGGCTTTCTCCCTTATCCACTAAGCACTGGAAAATGGTCTGAGAAGGAGTTATCACTATGACGAAAAACCGTTCAACAGGACTGATCGCACTGGTTCTGGGTGTGGTGATCGCGGTGCAGGCGGCGCAGCTGCCGCCCAGCACCATGGCCGGTGACATCGGTCCGGCAGTATTTCCGTTTATCTCAGCCGGCATCCTGATCTTATGCGGTCTGGGCATGCTGATCACCGGAGGCGTTAAAGAAGCCTCCATCTTCACCAAAGAATCTCTCGTTCGTCTGGCGAAGATCTTTGCAGTCGTTTTGCTTTATATTCTGGCCATGAGCTATCTGGGGTTTCTGATTCCGACCTGTGCCGTTCTGTATGTTTTATCGGTCATGTTTGCGGAGGAGGATCACATTGCCTGGTGGAAGATCCTGGTTTTTGCCATCGTCCTTACGATTGCCATCTATCTGCTCTTCCACAATGTTCTGAACCTAAAGCTCCCGACCAATCAGCTGTTTTAGTGGGGGATAGGCATCTATGAATACTGTACTGCTTGCATTGACAAGCTTTTTTCAACCGATCAATCTGCTTCTGACCTTCGGCGGCTGTCTCATTGGTATGGTTCTTGGCGCGATTCCCGGCCTCGCGGGCGGAATGGCCATTACAGTCATCCTGCCCCTGACCTTTACCATGAAACCGGATATGGCCATGTCCCTTCTGATGGGCATCTATGTGGGAGGCGATTCCGGCGGATACATCGGATCCATCCTGCTCGGCATACCTGGTACGGCTGCCAACGTGGCTACCGTCTACGATGGATACGAAATGACGAAAAAAGGAAAGGTCACCAAAGCCCTTTCCATCGCAACTGTCTCTAACTTTTTGGGTACCCTTCCCTCTCTGCTCGCAGCCATGCTGCTGTGTCCGGTCATCGCCTCTCTGGCTGTAAAGATGGGACCCTGGGAGTACTTCTCGCTGGCATTTATGGCCATCACCCTTGTGGTCTCCCTTTCACAGGGCAAGATGCTGAAAGGTTTCATCGGGGCAGCGATCGGCCTGTTCATCACACAGATCGGTTACGCTCCCATCTCGGCGACCAGACGGTTCACATTCGGCAGCCGCTATCTTTCCGGCGGGTTTAACATGCTTACAGTCCTGATCGGTATCTTTGCGGGTACCATGATCATGCTCAGCTATGCAAACCGCGACAAAGGCGCCACCATGGAGTTCAGCCAGAAGGTTGAGAAATTCCAGTTCCCGGGCAAAGAGATCATGGAAAACGCCGTGAACATTGTGCGTTCCTTCCTGATCGGCCTGTTCATCGGTTTCCTGCCCGGCATGGGGCCGGCGCTCTCCAACGTCGTCTCCTACTCTACCGCCAAGAACAGCTCCAAACACCCGGAGAAGTTCGGAACGGGCTGCGCGGACGGCATTTTTGCCCCAGAGGTGGCAAACAACGCCTCCATCGGCGGAGCCATCATCCCGATGGTCTCCCTGGGAATCCCGGGAGACTCCACAACGGTGCTTCTGCTCTCCGCCCTGACCATTCAGGGGATCTCACCGGGACCGCTGCTGCAAAAGATGCAGCCGGAAGTTGTGGACATGATCTTCATCGCAGGCATCTTCTCCGCGATCTTTGCTCTACTGATCCAGATTGTCGGCATCCGGATCCTGCCCAATGTGCTGAAGATCCCCTACCACTTCCTGTATCCAGCCATCCTGGTTCTGAGTTTCATGGGGGTATACGCCTCAACCACCAACATGTTCTCCATCTATTCCATCCTCGGGTTTACCGCCCTTGGCATCTGGATGACATGGGCGGACATCCCGGTCACTCCGTTCATCCTCTCCTTCGTGCTCGGCACGACCCTGGAAACCAACTTCCGCAATGCAATCAGCTATGCCGGCGGCGACTGGACCAGTTTTTTCCGGCGTCCGGTATCCTGCATCCTCCTGATCATTGCCATCGGATCTGTGCTTATGCCTCTGATCCGAAAAAAAACTCAAAAATGAATCCTGAGCATTAAAATCCTGAGAAAAAGGGCTGTCGCACAGAATGATCCGTGCGGCAGTCTTTTTTTATTTAACCTCGTCAATGTTTCCGAACTGCTATTGCTTTCAGAAGAAGCATGGCACATACATCCCCGGTCAGGATTCCTGCTGCCGGGATCAGTGGCGAGAACGGCTCCGGTTTCTGCATCCGACAGGGTTACCCCGGCCTCTTTGTTCCAGTGAGTACGTCTTTTAAAGAGAATCAGCTGTTTGTCATCAAAAGCTTCATAACACTGTTTGTCTGTCCATACAAGAAAAGGGAGCTTCTTTAAGAAAAGGGAGCCGCTTAAAAAGCGGCTCCCGAATAAGAGTTTCCGGATTAATTTGTTTTAGTCGTTGGTTACATCTTTGGTCTCGTTGGCTGTCAGAGCTTCCGCATCGGATCCGTCGCTCAGCGGCTGGCAGTTCAGAGCCCTTGTCATCATCTCAAGCTGTGCATCATGGTCAAGCGTGCTGATGACGGCATCACATTTTTCTTTCAGTTCGGTATTTCCTTTCTGCATGGGAATTGCAGCACACAGAGCGGAAAGTTCTACGTCAAAGCCCTTTCCTTCGTCAAATACAACGTAGGTCAGGTTGGGGTTGGACATGCATCCAGACTGAGCTTCTGTCAGACCTGTGATCATCGCGTCGATCTTGCCGGAGTCTACTGCCACAAAAAGTTCAGCCATCTCGCCAAGGCCCGGCTCTTTCTGAACATCCGGGATCTGATCTACCAGCGGCATCCAGATGGATACAAGCTGTGTCGTCACTTTTGCTCCCGCGAAGTCTTCAATGGAAGTTGCTTCCGCGTACGGGCTGTCCTTGCGGACTACCATAACGCAGCCGTTGTTCCAGTAAAAATCGGAGAAATCTACCGACTGAAGTCTCTCTTCCGTTACGCCAAGTGTAGAAATGCAGCAGTCTACCTTTCCGGATACAACACCGGGAATCATGCCGTCCCAGTCTGTCTTGATGATCTTCAGATCCCAGTCGTAAGTCTCGCAGATCATTTCGGCAAGCCATACGTCATAGCCGCATACATACTGATCTGTCCCGTCGATCGGCCATGCATCGTTGGAGTCATCGTCCTGCGTCCATCCAAACGGTGCCGCGCCGCAGTTCATGGCGACTTTCAGTTCATAACCCGCCGGGTACTTTTCTTCCTCGGCCTGTGCCATCACGGCGCCGGCTCCGAGAGTCATCATAGCTGCCAGACCTACTGCTACCAGTTTTTTCATTTTGTCTCCTCCTTGTCTGTTTATGTCAGTCTTTTTATATCTTTCAGCGTCCGGGCTGTCCCGGGTGCTAAAATTCTCTTTTACGGAAGTCTGTGCATCAGGGAAGCCGTATTCCTGTACAGTTCTTCATACAGGTCCAGATATTTCATATAAATCCGGTGTGCTTCCATGTCAGGTCTGACTGAACGTGGTTTCGGAATCGTTTCTTTCAGATCCTGAAAATCCTTCAGCATGCCGCATCCGATGGCAGCCATGCAGGCATCCCCATAACTTGCGGTCTGATAGTCCTGAGCCGTCTTTATTTCCATTCCGCACACATCCGCCACGATCTTCATCCAGGTATTGTTTCTGGTTCCGCCTCCGGCGATAACGATCTCTGAAGGCTTCAGGCCGTGTGCCGCGAACAGCTTCAGGTGGGAACCCAGTGAATAGGCAACGCCCTCAAGGGCGGCCCGGCTGATATCCCTGCGGGTGTGTTCCCCCGTCAGGCCAAACATAACGCCCCTGGCCTGCGGATCATGGATAGGGCTTCTTTCCCCGTACAGATACGGTAGAATGATAAGACCGCTGCTTCCGGGCTCCGCCAGTGCCGCATCTCCTGCCATTACCTGATAGGCGGACGGTCCCCCTGCCAGCTCATCTGCTGCCGCGTCTGAATAATACAGGTTCTTTACCCAGGTTGTCAGCGCGCCGGCGCAGTTGGTACCTCCCATTACGGCATAGCTCCCAGGAATGGTAAACACGCTGCTGCCGGGGAAGTTGTCGCTGGCACAGAAGGCCAGCTCTTTGTCCACACAATAAACATAGAAAAGTGTGGATCCGAACTGGACAAACAGTGTCCCCGGCGTCAGCAGCCCGCCTGCAATAGATTCTGCCGTGGAATCTCCGGTTCCGGTGATCACCGGCGTACCGGCGGCAAGTCCGCATTCTGCGGCAGCCTGGGGCGTGATCTTCCCCGCCAGATCCGTCACGTTTTGCGGAAGGGGCATCTGGTCCTTCCTGCAGAACCGGGGGCCAGACTTTTCATCATAGGATCCGTCATTTTTATAGACCGGGCGGAAAGCGGCTTTTGCCAGATAGCTGTCAATGGTATAGTTTCCCGTCAGTTTCGCCGCCATATAAGAGGAACCGGTCAAAAACTTATATGTCTTTCCGAATATCTCCGGTTCTTCCTCCCGGACCCAGAGGATCTTTGTCGCCACGTCATCCGAATGCGGCATGTGGCCGAACATTTCGATCACGCCGCTTTCACCCAGTTCCCGGATCAATGCCTCAATTTGAGGCGCAGACCGGGCGTCGATCCCGTACAGGATTGCCTTTCGGAGAGGCCTGCAGAACTCATCCACGGGAATACAGTTGCAGCCCATGACGCTCACGCCGACTCCGGCAATCTGTTCCGGAACTGCCCCTGCCTTCTCCAGCAGTTTTTTTGAAATGCTGCAGAACTCGCTCCACCAGATCTCCGCATCCATTTCGTAAAAACCTGGCTGAGGGTTTTCGATTTCATGTGGAAGCGCGTATTCCGCGACCGGCCGGAACTGCTCATTGATCAGCATTCCTTTTGTCTCGTGTGTACCCACGTCCACGCCTAAAAGCAGTTTCTCCATTTCCTGTCTCCTGCCTGTCAGTTTTCGCCTCTTACACGGTGCGCGATTTCCATGAACCCTTTCACCTTCTCCTGGTCCACTCTGCCATCCGGTCCTTTCAGGGCCGTTCCAACGCAGGCACCGTCTGCAATTGAAAGAATCTTTTCAATGGTATCGATCCTGCACCCGGTGTTGCAGAAAACGGGGGTGTTCTTCTTTTTGGCCAGCGCACTCACTTCAGCCAGATAATCCCAATCCGCCTCCTGGCCTGCTCCCGGCCCGGATACACAGAGTGCTCCAGCATATCCGCCTTCACACAGGCTGTTGACCAGTTCCTTTGTTGTCTGGCTGCCCAGTCTTGCGTCTCCTTCCGGATTGAACTTGCAGAGCAGCTGGATCTCAGGATGTCCCAGCTGGTATTTCAGCCGGACATTGTCACCAAAGTTGGCGTGGTGTATTCCGTATGTCCCCGTGAATGAGCCTCCGAAAGCACTTCTTCCGAAGGATGCTCCGAAAACGGCTGCCATCCGGATCGTTTCCTCCGGATTGTAGACAACGTTTGTTCCAAATGGAATCCTGAGGTGCTGTTTCAAAGCTCCTACTACCCCTGCCATCGCCATCAGCGTGACTGTCCCGGTGTTCTCCGTGATAGGAAAACAATTCTCGTTGGCAATCAGTACTCCGTCGGCTCCTCCATCCTGAATGGCCTTCAGGTCCTGCAGCGCGTGGCTGATCACATCGTCCAGCGATCCTTCAAACGCAGGTTCCCCGGGAAGGGCGTCAAGATGCAGCAGTGCAATGATCGGTTTTTCCGTTCCAAATACTTCTTTCGTCCACATATGGCATCTCCTGTTCTTTTACATCATATATCTGCTCAGGGCTCTGAACGACTGCAGGTCGGCCGCGTCCGGCATTGTATAATAACGGCCGTCTGTTATTTCCTGCGTCAATGCGCCGGTATACCCGTATCTTCCGATGGCGTCCATATATTCATCCAGCCTGCGGTTTCCGTCTCCCCAGGCCAGGTGTCCATAAGGTGTCCCGTCAACAAAATGCATATGCATGATCTCGTTTCCGAATGCTTTGAACCATTCTTCCATGGTCTCACCCGCCACCGCCATAGCACAGGTATCGATCATCGGGCGGATGGCCTTGCTGTCTGTCTCCTTCAGGTACCTGCGAAGTTTTTCCAGTGTATTCACCAGATTTGTTTCCTCCGGCCTCAGGCTTTCACAGACCAGAGTGATCCCCAGTTTTTCGGCTTCCTGCGCGTACCAGGACATAAAGTCCACGCTGCGTTTCCATGCTTCCTCCACAGACTCATCCGACAGGCCCCACCCCGAATGGCAGGCAACCTTTGTACAGTTCAGATCCGCTGCCAGTTCCAACGCGCTGCGAAAATATCTTCTGCACTGTTCGATGGTCTCTTTTCCTTTAGCCGCATATTGCCAGGGGCCCATGCAATTGTCAGGAGTAACACAGATGATCCGCTGTCCGGACTCTGTCAGTTTTTTCACCAGCTCATGCCTGTCCGCGATCCCCTCTGAGGTCATCTGGACATGAGGTGCCGCGCAGAACAGTTCCATGGCTGTATATCCGGCGCGTTTCTGGGCCTCGATCATATAATCAAGAGAATAGTAATGATAGTGGATCCCCATTCCTGCCGCCTGATCTGCATGTATGACTTTCATAAAGATCCTTTCCGCATGTTCAGCACATGCTTATCTTCTGTATCTGCTCAGGAATTCCTTCGTTCTCTCCTGCTGCGGGTTCTCAAAGAGCTGCCGTGGCTCTCCCTCTTCGACGATAACGCCTTTATCCATAAAGATTACCCTGCTGGAGATATCTTTGGCGAACATCATCTCATGGGTCACGATGACCATTGTCATGCCGGACCTGGCCAGATCCTGGATGACATCCAGCACTTCACCGACCATCTCCGGGTCCAGCGCCGACGTAGGTTCATCAAACAGAAGCAGGGACGGTTCCATGCAAAGAGCTCTCGCGATAGCCACACGCTGCTTCATTCCTCCGGAAAGCTGGGCGGGAAGCGCGTTTCTGAATTCACTCATGCCAACAGCCTTCAGGTATTTCATGGTAAGTGCGTCGGCCTCTTCCTTCGATCTTTTGTTGACGATCTGCGCCCCGATCATACAGTTCCTGTACACGGACATGTTTGCGAAAAGATTGAACGACTGGAATACCATTCCGACCCTTGACCTGAAGTGGTTTTTGTCCTTCGGCCTGTAGGAAACCGGCTTTCCTTCAAAAATGATCTCTCCTCCGGAAGGCATCTCCAGCATGTTAATGCACCTGAGCAGTGTTGATTTCCCGGACCCGGAAGATCCAAGGACACTGATCACTTCACCTCTTCGAACTTCAAAATGGATATCTTTCAGGACCTCATGGGATCCAAAGCTTTTTTCAAGATGATTTACCTGTAAAATCGGTTCGCTCATGATCAGGCTTCCTCCGTTTCTTCTTTCACCAGTTCATAGTTTTCCGGACCTTTCAGACGTTTTTCAAGCAGTTTCAGGATCCTTGATACCGTAAACGTGAGGACAAAATAGATGACGCTGATAATAATGTAAGTTTCAAAGAATTTATAATATGTACCTGTAATGGTCCGGGCTGCGAAATAGAGCTCGGTTACCGCAATGACATTCAGCACGGATGTATCTTTAATGGCAGAGACAAACGTATTGCCGATCTGCGGGATCAGGTTGCGGAAGACCTGAGGCATGATCACATGAAACATGATCTGTCCATAGCTCATACCGATCGCCTGACCGCCTTCCATCTGACCGGGATCGATTCCTCCGATCGCACCTCTGACAGACTCGGACATATAGGCTCCTATGTGTACCGACATCACCATGATTCCTGCGTGGAAGGACCAGATATCAATTCCCCAGATCGACATGGTTCCGTAATACAGGACCATGGCCTGTACCATCAGCGGGGTGGCACGGATCACTTCCACGTAAACGGCAGCGATGATCTGAAGGACCCGAACGAAGAACTGCCAGGGTTTTGAGCTGCCCTTATCGATCGGAAGAGACCGGATCATACCGACAATGAAACCAAGTATGCATCCGAGGACTGTTCCGATCACGGCAAGTTCCAGCGTTACTCCAAGCCCGCGCAGGAAATCTTTATAGTATCTCTGTACCAGAAAAAAGACCCATCCGAAAAATGTTGTTGGAAATTCCATGTTCTTTCCAGGAACCACCGGCTGTATTGCCGGGGGGATGCGCGCCCCGTCCTGGCCTCCCGCGCATTCAAGCTCTCATTTTTCAGGTTACGATTACTTCTATGTTTTTTTCTCTCAGTTCCTGTATCACATTCGGATCCGTTCCGGAATCTGTGATGATGGTGTGGATTTCTTCTATCGGGGCAACATGTACAAAGGCTTTCTGTCCGAATTTTGTGTGGTCGCAGAGAAGAACCACCCTTTCAGACTGCCGGATCATGATCTGCTTTAGAGGAACATCCAGCGAATTGTATCCTGTCAGCCCCGCCTTTCCGTCAACCCCGTCCGCACCGAGAAAACATGTCTTCGCATGAAATTCTTTCAGCATCTCTTCTGCCATATGTCCATGGCAGGTGTAAAAGCCTTTTCTCATTTTCCCGCCGACCAGAAAAACCTCGGACCGTTCTCCTGCCGCAATCTTCTCGGCGGCTTCGTAATAATAGGTAACGACCCTCACCGGCTTATCCGGAGGTATCTTGCGTGCCAGTTCCAGCACTGTCGTTCCGGAGTCAAGCATGACAAAATCATCGTCATCAATAAAAGACAGTGCAGCCTCCGCTATTTTTTTCTTTGCCTCGGGATTTCTTTCCGTTCTTGCCTCTTTCGGGATCTCTTCTCCGAATTCAGGCCGGAAGTTTACGCCGCCCCGGATTTTCCGGACAATCCCCTTTTTTTCCAGCTCTTCAATATCCCGCCAGAGCGTAGCTTTGGAGACCTGCAGTCTGGACTGAAGAAGATCCCAGGAAACGATTTCCTGTTCCTTTCCCAGTTCTTTGAGTATCTCCAGGCGCTGAGCTTTCAAAAGCATTTTCTCAGACCTCATTCCAAATACTCCCGCATCATCCTGTTCCTGGATTCTATTCAATTTAATATCACGAACTTTTCTTTTCGTTTCATATTAAATCATATTATTTCACTCATGTCAACTGTAATTTGAATTATAATGGAACATATTGAATTATTTTGAATCTATTTTCCAGTATATCCCCTATTATTATTTCATTATAATTCATCAGCATTTTATATTTGATATATTTTGAAACATAAAAACAGCAAAGGATGATCTCCCTTGCTGTCCGGTATTACCTGTTATTCTGTTTTCACACGTTTACACGACAACCACTTCGATGCCGCTCTCCCTCATGCTCCTTATGTACTCCTCGCTGGTGGCTGAGTCCGTGATGACAACATCTATCTGGTCCATCTTCGCGATATACATATACGCATTGCTTTCGAATTTGGAATGGTCACATAACAAAATAACCTTGTCCGACTGCTTCATCATCAGCTGCTTCAAAGGAACATCCAGGGAATTATATCCCGTAATTCCTCTTTGCACATCAACACCGTCAGCTCCGAGGAAACAGAGGCTGGCATGAAATTCTCCCAGCATTTTTTCCGCCATGAAACCATGGCAGGTATAAAACCCTTTCCGGACTTTGCCACCGACCAGAAATACTTCCGCATTCTCATTTTCGGATATGATCCTTGCCGCTTCAAAATAATAGGTCACCACCCCGATATGGCGATCTTTCGGGATCCGTTTTGCCAGTTCCAGTACCGTAGAACCTGAATCAAGCATAATGAAATCGTGGTCGGAGATATATGCCAGGGCCGCCTCCGCGATCCGTTCCTTTGCATCGGTATTATGATATTTCCGGATCTCATTGGATGGCTCCGTTCCTTTTTCGCGCGGAAAAATAACGCCGCCTCTTGTTTTTCTGGCAATTCCCTCCGCCTCAAGCTGTTCAATATCACGCCGGATCGTAGCTTTGGACGCATCCAGATAGGAATGGAGTTTTTCCCATGATACGATCTCGTTCTCCTTCGCCAGATTCTTGATGATCTCCAGTCGTTCTGCCTTTAACAAATTAACTCATGACCTCCGTTTTGCTGTAAAACATGATACAGACAAACCTGTATCTCATGAGAATTATAGCATGGATTCAGTCCAGGTTCACTTGGTTTTCACAGCCTTCAGTCATTTATTTCTCTTCTGCCCCTTTTCTGCACTGCTTTCGTTTTCAGAAGAAATATGGTTCCGGTCACAGCAAAAAAGATTCCGCCTGCCTGCACGGGAGACAACAAACCGCTCAGCATGGCACATACATCCCCGGTCAGGATTCCTGCTGCCGGGATCAGTGCCCAGACCGGGATCGTGCCTGTTTTTCGTCCTTTCCCGGATATGGGGATATCTGTCTCTGTGCATGGAGCCTCCGGAAGCTGATCCCTGTTCAGGGATGCAGCGACTGATATTTCCTGCTCAAACAGCGCCATTTTTTCAAGAATTCCGTGGAATACATCGCGCATGGAACAGTTCGGCTCCGCCGCCTTCTGATAGAACTGGTAGGCAGCCGCGACAGCCCGCCTGTCCTTATGGTCCAGCCTGCGCAGCATCCACTCTGCCAGAAGGGTCAGCTGTTTTCCCCTGCTCTGTCCGTCCGGCAGAATACATACAAACAGGTTTTTTCTTTCATTGTCAAGAAAAAGATATTCCGGCAGCAGCAGGAACCGGTCCGCATCCATAAGATACTCCCCTGCCGTCCTGACAGCCTGTTCCAGTCCGCCCACGATCAGAAGAACATCCCCGTACTGCAGCCTGACGGAACTGTAAACATCGGAAACAGGGATAAGGCCTGTCACTTTGAACCAGACCTCCGTCCTGCCGTTCAGCATTCTTTTTTCCATAGGAATCAGGCCGTGAATGCGGTTCTTTTTCATCATCTCAAAACAGTACTCTTCCCAGCCAGGCTCGTTTTCAGCTGATACAGCCAGATAATTCGCATTCAGATCCCGATGATATGTTGTGTTCAATCTTCACCTCCGCCGAGAAGCTTTCCGATTCCCCGGATAAGCCGTATCTCTCTTCCCGGCCGGATATGACGGACGCTCCACGATGTATCTGCAGAAAGCATCCCGCCGGAAAGATAACGGGCGGCAAATCCCGGCACCGGAAAAGAGGCCCTCCAGGAACAGGTTACCGTATCATCTCCCACGGACAGGTTCCCGGAAAGTCCCCTGCTTCCCAGAAGTCTTCCGGCCGACATCTGCTGCTTTACTTTTACGGCCGCACCTGTCCTTTCACCCTGCCCATAACCGTTCTCACCTGCAGCGGCTGCTTCGCACGCGCTGCTCTGCAGAACGCCGCGGTCGTGCAGATAGAAAGCAGCCAGGAGTATCGCCCCCAACATGAAAATGATCATACAGAACAGGATGGAAGCTTCCACCGTATAACTTCCCTTCAATCCTGCTGTCTTTAGTCTATCTGCATCAGATCTTCCATCGAATGATCTTTCTGTGTCTGATCTTCCTGCTTTTCCAATCCCGCCTTTTACACGATTCATTTTAAGTTCCCCCGCTGCTGTCTGCTCCGCTGCCTCTCTTCCGGTCTGTTACGTCATTTCCGGTCCGTACCCTTTTCTTCAGCATACCTCCCTATTTATACGTCAGCCCGGCCGCCAGTACCAGAAGGAAGCCGGCGAGAAGAAACGGAGCAAAAGGCAGTTCGGTTTTCCATGTCATGTGCCGGATCAGGCAGTAGATCCCGCCGGTCACGGCAGCCAGCGTAAATGCTGCCAGCAGGACCCCCAGCGTAAATTCCGCTCCCGTACATATTCCAAGTACGGCAGCGGCAAGGGCGTCCCCGTATCCGATCCCCTGGCGGCTCAGAAAGGCTGCCATCAGACAGAAAGCCGCCGGAAAGAGGGAAAAGATCAGGTCCGCCGGCCCGTCTCCTTCTCCGGCCATCCTCCATACACCTGCTGCCAGGGCTGTACAGACGGCCGGCAGAGTATGGATACTCCGTTCTCTCAGATCCGTCAGAGTACAGATAAAAAGAAAAATCCCTGCCATGATCAGGCCGGCATTCTTCATAGATGATCAATGCTCCTTTCCGCAGCGTGAGCAGGCATGCAGATGAGGGACCTCGTCGATGGACACTTCCGAGACGGTCCGTTTCAGCCCGCTGCACGCCAGCGACGTATGATAGCAATCCCCTTCATTGGTAATATAGATCAGTCCTTCCCCATGGTCCCTGCATTTCTCGCAGGCATGGTATTTCCCGCCGTAAGCATTCCGCAGCCCCGTCAGCTGGTCCCTGGATGCCGGCCGGATGGAAAGAGAAAGATGCGTACATTCCGGATCGTCATGGTATACGCTGGCATTTTCCGCTATGAACACGGTCCTGCCCGCATGTTCTTCCTCATCCCTGCCGGCTCCTCCGCCGCTGCCCGGCCTGCCTGTCCAGGCTCTGACCCAGCAGCGCTGGATCAGCAGTGTATGACCCACCGGAATGATCCTGAACGGTGCCTTTACCTGGCAGGTCAGGACCAGATCAATTTCCTGCTCTGGTCCCAGGAACCGGGAAAGTGCCAGGTTGTCATTCTGAATGGAACTAAGGTCTCCGGATCTTCTTCGCACCTGCAGATGTGCGGCCCCTGCAGTGAGGGCACTGACTGCCAGGCTGGTTCCTTTTCCCTTTGCCTGATCCGGATTCTCGAACAGATACGCAGCTACCGCCATCTGTTTTCCCGTTTCCGCCAGGCTGCTTCCCAGACGGACGGAAGATTCCATAACACGCACAAACTGAAGCATGGTGATCATGCAGAACAGAAAAACAGGAAGAATAAGTGCGGCTTCTACCGTAAGAGAGCCTCTTCGCAAAGAAAAGGATGCCCCTGTACGTCTATACCCAGGGGAAAAGTATGCCTCTCCTTTCTTCTTCATTTTTAACAGAAGCATCCTTATTTTCGACAGAAGTACATCCACTCCTGACAGAAACATACTTCTACCTCCCGTTTATCTGCGCTGGTCTGCGGATCATTTGCCAATGCCCCGTTCTGCAAAGTACTGGTCTAAGGGTCATAAGCCAGCGCCCCGTTCTGCTGTACACTGACATCCACTCCGCGAATTCCTGTCACGGTGGAAGCCAGACTCCAGAACAGCGGGCGGATCTTCCAGTCCGTGCGGACCCGGATGCCTGTTACACAGTTCTCGGCTTTAAAACCGGAAGTTCCCGGCAGCTTTCTGAGATTTGATTCGATCAGGTCCAGCGCCCGCAGTCTCTGTTTCCGGACAGAGCCAAGGATCAGAAGGATCCGCAGATAATCCCTGTAGGACAGCCCTTCTTTTCGAAGGACTTCTTTTGAGTTCAGCATTGCAGTAAGGTTTCCGAGGTCTTCGGGATCCAGCGCCCAGGAAGCATCTGTCTTGTGCAGGGGGATCTTTCCTCCGTTCATCAGATCCTTCACGTCCAGCAGGCTTTCGCCGTAGGCCAGGGCGAACAGCAGCGCATGTTTTGTTGCCGCAGTGATGGCCGGTATTCCCAGAAAACCGGTTAGTGCAAATGCCAGAGTCCCGGCCCGGCTGCTGATGGAGCCTTCTTCCACACAATACAGGTAGTTCATTCCCTCCCGCAGGGCGACAAGCCTGCCCGCCACAGATTTCAGGTTCAGTTCATCCGACCTTTTTCCGGCGATCAGATATTCCGTTTCGTATCGCAGGACGCTTTTTTCCTCCTGTGCCCGGTAGTTTCCAAAATGCTGCAGCAGATACTCGCGGAAAAGAAGATCATCGACCGGGCCTCCATGCCGTTTTTCCAGCTTCATGCTTCCCTTTTTCCCGATCCGTTTTGACGGCAGCAGCAATTCTGTCAGAGAAGACTTTGAGATGGCGCAGCCCCCTGTCACGATCTTCAGAATATTTCTGAACCTCAGTTTTGTCATTTCAGCAAGCAGGTTTTTCCCGGACGGCCCGGGTGGAGCTTCACCTGCCTGTTCCGCTTCCTCCCTCAGTTCTTTTTCACGTTCTTTCCGGACCCGTTCCAGAGACTCCAGATCATCTTCATTCTGTTTTCTCAGTTCCTCCGCTTTTTCCGCACTCTCTTCCGCCTCCCTGGCCTCTTGTTCATAAAGCTGCAGCTGCTGCGCAAGGGCCGCCGGGAAGCACTCCTTCATATAGGCCACTGCCTGCTGATAGAAGACTTCCCCCTTCCCGTCCGTCAGAAGAGCGTATTCCGTGATCCTGGCATCCGTAACGGACAGCCGCCAGAGGTCCATGGTCCATCGGGATGGCAGAACTTCTCCCGGAGACGCGCTTTTTTCCAAGGCGCTTAACAGACGGCGTTCCAGCTTGCGCTCGGAAAACCAGCCGCCCCCGCAGGTGCCGTCGACTCCCAGCAGTTCATATTCTTCCAGCAGGTTTTTCTCGAACCATGCCAGGGAAGAATAAAGGCCTGCCCCTGTAAGCTGCGCACTCTGCGCTTTTGCCCCGGCCACCCTGGCCGATTCGGTCACGCTGCAGAGCACAGCCAGAAAAAGCATGCACAAAAGACTGAGAAAAACGGTAATGCTGCCTTTTCTAAACGCCATTTGCCTGACTTGTGATCTTGCTTAGTATAGTGCCCACCAGTCCCGTCAGCTGGTTTTTGAAAAGAAGCACCAGACTGATGATGACCACAAGGATCAGAAGTACTTCCACTACCCCGGCGCCATCCTCTTCCTGCCAGAAGGCCTGCAGTTCCTGAAGCATAGGTTCTTTTACAGGTGACATATTTGAATCCTCCTTCCTTTAGATCTCCTCACTTGGTTTCTTATGTGAATTCTTTATTTGAGGGTTCATTAGGATTGCTTTTTTGATTACTTAAATTGAGTTTTGATGATTGAGTTTTGATAATTGATTCTTTGATATGTTTAGATGTGATGATATTATAACACGGTTTTGTGATTTGTAAATATATTTTTGTAACGCATCATATGCTATATGATGC
>CACZSG010000103.1 GCA_902783665.1 uncultured Lachnospiraceae bacterium
ACATGCTCTATTCTTTTTTTCAGTCCCAGCGCCTGGATCATCAGGATCTCCTCGCATCTGGAGGCCCGCTTCTCCTCTGAATGAGGTACAAAGGGAGCGCTGTCAAAACTTCTGGTAAGGCTGGTCTCCTCTTCCTTCAGGCTGAAGGGCACCTTCACATAGGAATCCGTATCCCTGTGATGGAATGTGCTCATTCTTCGACGGTCCGCGCAGAGTCTCTGAACATCGATCTCCGAGCAGATCACCTGGCATGCGAAACGTTTTGATTCCTTCAGGATATGGCCGTTTTCCGCAATGATATTATGGCCCGAAAAGACGAGATCCTGGGAGGACTCTCCCTCTCCGGCGCTGGCATAGATATAGCCGCAGATGAGCCGGGCTGACTGTCCGGAAACCAGTGCTTTCCGGTAATCATGTTTTCCGGTCGTCTCATCGCTGGCGGAAAGGTTTACGATCAGCGTCGCGCCGTTCTTGGCATGGGAAACGCTGGGCGGACAGGGAGCCCACAGATCTTCACACAGTTCGGCCGCCACCGCGAGTCCCGTCGGATGATCCGCCTGGAAAATCAGATTCATGCCGAAAGGTACTTTCTCGCCGCCTGCTTCGGTATAGACGATCTGTTCGTTTCCGGCCGAAAAATGCCTCTTTTCATAAAATTCATTATAGTTGGGAAGATAATGTTTCGGAACGATGCCCAGCACTTTTCCTTCAGACAGTACAGCAGCCGTATTATAGAGTTTTCCTTCCATTTCCCACGGCAGCCCTACAAATACAAGCCCCTCATGGCCGGAAGTGTGCGCGGCGATCTCCAGCATGGATTCTTTTGCATCGCGAAGAAGCTGTTCCTGCCAGAACAGATCTCCACAGGTATATCCTGTTATACAGAGTTCCGGAAATACGATGATTCCGGCCTTTTCCCCATATGCCTCCTCCAGCTGTTCCAGGATCCTCTGCGTATTGTATGCGCAGTCCGCCACCTGGATCTTCGGGGTGCACGCAGCTACTTTAATAAATCCGTCCTTCATAATCTTCCCTCTCCATTTACGGTCTGGATGCCCGTTTCAGCAGTTCGCCCAGACGCTCCACAGAAAAATGGTATACTTTGTCGCAGAAATGGCAGTTTACTTCAATCTCCTTGCCGTCATCGATCATTTCCTGCAGGTCTTTTCTCCCTATGCTGATCAGCGCCTGCTCCACGCGTTCGACAGAACAATCGCAATGGTACTGAACAGGTATCTTCTCCCCGATCTCCAGTCCGAATTCTCCCAGAATAAAGTCCAGGATCTGTTCCGGGCTCATCCCTTCATCCAGCATGCTGGTGACCGAATTGATATGTGACAGTTTTTCCTCCAGGCGGTCTACGATCTCGTCCGGTGCGAAGGGCATCAGCTGGATCACAAAGCCGCCGGCCTGCCGAACCGTATTGTCATGATTCATCAGGACACCAAGGCCGACAGACGAAGGCACCTGTTCGGATGTGGCGAAGTAATAGGTAATATCATCCCCTATTTCTCCCGTCTGCAGATTGCACTGTCCCACGTAGGGCTCTTTCATGCCGAGGTCCTTGATGACGCTGAGGACACCTTTCCCGACAGCACCGCCCACATCCAGCTTGCCGTTCTGCTTTGCCGGAATGATCACCTCCGGATTTACGGGAAATCCTTTTACGTTTCCGTGGGTATCGGCCGTGACGGTAAGGCCGCCGATCGGCCCGTCGCCATTTACACGGATGGTGACAAGATCCTGGTCCCCTTTCATCATCGCACCGAATACGGTCCCCGCCGTCAGCAGTCTTCCAAGGGCAGCGGTGGCCACGGGGCTGGTGTTATGGATCCGTCTTCCTTCTTCCACGGTATCTCTTGTCGTTACGGCAAACGCGCGGATCTGCGCATCCGCCGCATTAGCCCTGATCAGGTAATCCATTTTTCTTCCTTCTTTCCTACATTTCTTCGAAGTTCACTTTATGCCAGAATACATCCTGCTGTCACTCCCGAAATAAACAGAATTGTCAGAAACAGCAGGTTCTCCTTCTGGTTCCGGTTCTCTCTTACCAGCACAAGAAGGCCGGCTCCGGAGCCACAGAGCAGACCTGAAAACAGCGCGCCCCGGGTGACAAGACCCTGCATGTACAGTTTTGTCACCAGAACGGAGGAGCCGCAGTTCGGGATCATCCCGCACAGCGCGATGACCATTTTTTCCAGAAGCGGAAAACGATCCCAGAAAGTACGCATAGACTCAAGATGCAGGTTTTCCATGGTGAATCCCAGAAGCAGTGTGATCACGAAAAGAAACATCATAATTTCTCCGGTATGGATCACAGCACTTTTGAGCAGACTGCCCTCTTCTTCACAGTGGCAGTTGTCTGATTCACAGATCTGCGCATGGTTTCCCAGCCTTTTTTTACGCCAGCCGATCTTTCCGGCAACCACGTCCAAGGCGAGTCCGCAGATCATGCCTGTCACCGCTTTGGTCAGTACAATGCCGAACGCATCGTGAAACGGCATGCCCTCGGACAGCAGGATGGGCAGCATCTCATCAGAAGACGACAGAAAAACGGCAAGAAGCGTTCCCGGGGAGATGACTTCCCCGGCAAAAAGGCCTGCCCCCATGGCTGCAAAGCCGCACTGCGGAACCATTCCGAGGAGTCCGCCCAGGACCGGGCCAAACCTTCCCGCCCTGAAGATCAGCTGTCTCGACTTTTCGTTCATACGGTGCTCTATATATTCGATCACCAGGAACGAAAGAAAAAGAAACGGCAGGAGCTTCAGGCAGTCCAGCACACTGTCGGTCAGAATTTCAAGCATATATTCATGTTCCTTTCCTTATCCGGGAACAGAAGTCAGCAGGAAGCACTGCTTTACACAGGCCTCCTGCTGTTTCTCATTCATCAGCAGACAATTATCAACGGACAATTCTCATCTCTGCCCGGGGAGTTCATTTCCGTACATATCGTATTTCAGTCCGGTATTCGGATCCACCCATGCGACATCCGCCTCGGTCCAGGTAATGGCTTCGGCCTGCTCCTGGGCAGTCATCGGCGCCTCGGCGTCCAGACCGCTCATGTTCGCAGCCGCTTCTTCGCCCTGAATGCTCTGCGCGCCAACGTTTACAGACGGAACAGCACCGGAACTGATGAACTGCTGCGCCTGGCTCGCATATGCGGAATTCGGGAAATACTGGATCACTCTGCCGTAGACATCTCCCGCCTTCGTGGTATCGCCGGTCTGGAAGTAAGCGTAGGCAAGATACCAGAGCGCATCCAGATACTGCTGCTGGGTCCTTTCCGGGTCAGCCGCTATCGCAGCCTCCAGTTTTTCAATAGCACCAGGCATGTTTCCTGCAACATACGCAGTGGTTCCTTCATTATAATACTGCTGGAACAGGCTGGCCTGCACCGCTTTGTTGATCCCTGAATAAAGCGTCAGGGCATTTCCGTCAAACTGGTCCGCTTCCAGCGTTGTAATAAGGCTGGCGGCTCCGGCTTCGTCTCCGTTGACGTAAGCCCCCGCGATGCCCATCAGGTCATCATAGCTGGCCGCTTTGGCCAGCGCAGCATCCCGCTCTTCGTTGGCTGCCTGAACCTGTTCCTGGTATCCGGTGATCTGGTCTGTAAGATCCTGGACCTTTACGGATTCCGAGGCCAGCTTCGTATTGGCATCCGTCACCATCCGGTTCGCGTCGTCATTGGCTTCCTGACGGTTGGCAGGTACGATCAGGAACCAGACGATAGCACCTCCTAGCAGCATGCCCAGCACGATATTGATAAAGGTGGCGATCGTGGAGCTGTCACGGAAGGTCGTTGGCTGAATGATCATTTCGGTGCCGCTTAAATACCGCAGCGTTCCGCCTGACTCAGTTTCTTTCTCCGCCGGTTCCTTCGTAAATCTTCTGCCTCGCGGCGCAAGGCTGGTCGTCTTGCCGGTGGCATCTTCTATCTCCTGAAGATACCTGAGCGTTGTCGTATTCGTATTGTCAATGGCAGCCGCCTTTTTCAGCAGCTTTCTGGCCTTCTCATATTCGCCGCGCTTCATATAGAGAAGCGACAGCAGCTGATAGGCTTTCACATATTTCGGATTCCGGCCGATCACCCTTTTCAGCTGGATGATCGCCATGTCCTCGTTGTCTTCCCTGCAGTACTGAATGGACTGATTGTACTTCCGGATGGTCTGATTGATCACATCCAGACGGTTCTTATTTGACTGCAGCATGTCGATATAAGTATCAGCAATATTGCCGGAGGCCTTCATGTTCTTGCTGATGACCCATTCACAGAGCGCCGATACGATTTCCCCGGTCTCGATATAGCAGAGTCCGAGGAGGTTTCTGGCGTCCGTATTTTCTTTATTAAACTTCAGGCTGCGCTTCAGGCAGGTGATCGCACCTTCAATATCACGCACCCTGGCTTTTTCCAGGCCCTGATTGTACAGCAGGTTGGAGATCCTGGCGATCCGTTTCTGGATCGTAATATCTGCTCCGCAGCCTGTGCAGTAATCCGCGCCTGAAAGCGGCGTATTACAGTAGATACATCTCATCCGCGGCCCTGCTTTCTGTTTTTCTTTTCTTCCCGCATCATTTCCTTCAGAATATCCGTCACATCGGTCAGGTCTCTGCTGTAGATCGCGTCTTCTGCTTCATTGACATCCATACTGGGATGGAATTTTTTCAGCTCTTCTTCATAATTGATCATACTTTTTCTACCCCTGATCCTTTCCTTAAGTCCCGGCAGCTTTGCGCCTTCAGTCTTATGGTTCTATTTATCATACCCACATTCCCATGGAAAAGCAATGTTTTTCTTAATTTCCTATTTTTCAATAGACAACCTTTTTTATTCCTGATATACTTTATCTGAATGCAGTTGCGCTGTAATGTCTTGCAGCGCAGGTATGTTACTTCTATCATTACAGGAGGGTATTATCATGAAAAAGAAATTGATTTTCAGTGCTGCAGCTCTTCTTGCCGCATCCATGCTGTTCGGTTTTGACAGTGCGGAGACAGCGGACAGCCTGCTGCAGAAAATGAACGAAGCTTCCAAAAACGCAAACGGTGTCTCCATGCATATGGATATGAACATTGACGCAGGTCTTTCCATTTCCTCTGCAGATTCCGAAACACCTTCAACCATCGGCCTCGGTCTGACCAGCGGTTCCGATATAGTCGCGAAAATGGATCCCTTCGGAATGACCATGGATGGCGACATCAACCTGAATATGCTCGGCCAGGGCGAAACCATCAAGATGCAGATGTACATGGTCTCTGATGAAGAAGGCAAAATGGACATGTATCTCTATCAGGAGAATTCCACTTCAGAGGAATCCGGATGGACGCATCAGCAGCAGAACCTCGGCATCAATATTAAAGAACTCCAGGAGGCATCCGCATCCATCGATTATTCCGAATGGGGCATCAACTGGGTTCTTGATCCCGCGCCGGCAGATGTGAACGGAACCGAATGCTATTATCTTTCTACCGTCATCGATGCGGAAACACTCAAGACCATCATGAGCAAGACAGAAGAGCTTGCAGGTGAATCCATCACAGGTGATGAAAATGTGGACATGGTCCTTTCCATGCTGGACGGCCTGAAGCTGAAGATCGAGTACTATATTGATACCACAACCTATCTTCCGGCAAAACTTCATATGGATCTGAACGATACAGACCTTTCCGCTCTCGACCAGTACGCAGCCATGGCTCTTGGCGAGATGGGCGAAGGAAGCGAGATCCATATCATCCTGAACGATTTCTCTGTTGATGCAGATACGAACTATGGAGATGTAGCGGATATCACCGTTCCTCAGGAAGCGCTTGATACCGACGTTACCGATCTCTCGGAAGCCATTCCCGAGATCGCCGGCTAAATTGCAGGAACACCCTTTCGTAATCAAAAACCTGTCCGCAACCGGACAGGTTTTTATATTTCACAGATTCTGTTTTTTCACTAAAAGATTCTTTATCCTTCCGGGATTCTTTATCCTTCACTGTTAAGATTCTTTTTCTTTCAGCAGCGCTGCATAGATCTCTCTTTTGCCCACTCCCCTGTCTTTTGCCGCCAGGCGCATGGCCTCCTTATGGTCTTTTCCTTCCGATTCATAGAGGGCTACATGTTCGGAAACGGACATCCGTGTCCATTTCTCTGCTTCCTCCTGCTTCATCTCCAGAAGGTCCTTTCCCTCGATCACCAGCACACACTCTCCCCTGGGCGGGTTTTCCGTGTACCATTCCAGGGCCCCGGCCAGTGTCGTCCCGAAGACAGTCTCGTGCTTTTTTGTCAGCTCCCTGCAGACAGAAGCTTTTCTGTCTCCAAGTGTTTCCAGCAGCTCGGACAGCGTCTGAAGAAGTCTGTGGGGTGCCTCGTACAGGATGATCGTCCTGGTCTCCTTTTTCAGTTCCTCCAGAACCCTTCTTTTTTCTTTCTTATCCTGGGGCAGGAATGCCTCGAAAGCAAATCTTCTGGTGGGCAGGCCCGAAACAGTGAGCGCGGTGACACAGGCACAGGCGCCCGGAAGCGATGTGACCGTAATGCCTGCCTCATGACAGAGCCTTACCAGATCCTCTCCCGGGTCGGAGATGCCGGGCGTGCCTGCATCCGTGATCAGCGCCACGTTTTTGCCCTCCTGCATCTTCTCGATCAGCTGGTGGGCTTTCTCGATCCGGTTGTATTCATGATAGCTGGTCATCGGAGTCTTAATATCAAAATGAGTCAGCAGATGAATGCTGTTCCTGGTGTCCTCCGCGGCTATCAGGTCTACCTCCTTAAGCGTCCGGAGCACCCGGAATGTGATATCCTCCAGATTTCCTATTGGCGTTGCGCAAAGATACAAGCTTCCCTGATTCATGTTTCCTCCCTCTGATAGCGGTACAGTTCAAGGACCTCCCGGGTATATACCCCAGGCTTCTCATAGACGATCAGCGGTTTTTCCACGGTCACCCTTGGCCGGCCGCCCCGGATTGATTCGATCAGTACCATGTTTGGTTCCTGATCCAGATAAGGGTACACAAAGCGCATCCGCTTCGGCTCCAGACGATGTTCCGACAGGGTCCGGATGATCTCCGCCAGCCTGAAGGGCCGGTGGACTAGATTGAACCTTCCCCCGGGTTTGACGAACCGCGCGGCGCAGGACGCCACATCGTCAAAGGTGCAGGTAAGCTCATGTCTGGCCGCTGCTTTTTCCGGGTCCGGATTGACCAGCCCATGATTCCCCGTCATATAGGGCGGGTTTGAGGTTATGACATCAAAAGAAGCCGGGGCAAAATATTTCCCAGCTTCTCTCATATCTCCTTGTACAATCGTTATTTTTTCCGACAGGCCGTTCAGGAGAACGCTTCTGCAGGCCATATCAGCACTGGCTTCGGAGATCTCCAGACCTGTAAAATGACTTCCGTATGTCTTTGCCTCGAGCAGAATGGGAACAATACCTGTACCTGTCCCTATGTCAAGTACCGTCTCGTCCCTGTTCACACGGGCAAACGCACTCAGCAGAACCGCATCCATGCCGAAGCAGAACCTTTTCCCATTTTGTATGATGCGGTATCCTCTGCACTGGAGATCGTCCAGCCGTTCATCCTTTTTCAGGTTCGGACTTTGATCCTTTATCGGATTCAGGTTTTGATCCATTCTCAGAATGTCCTTTTCGCTTCGTTTCTTTCTTCTTTTCTTTTTTCTGTCCGCGTTCTTTGTCGCCGTCTTTTTCTTTTCTTTTCCTCGGACGGAATTTCAGTTCCGAAACATCAAATTCCTGGATCTCTTTTTCGTCTCCGGCATCCACCAGGACTTTCACTCTCTGGCGGAGCACATTGACGCTGTGTGCCTCTCCCTCGCTTCCGTCGGGCAGGGTCACTGTATCTCCGATGGCAGGAAGACGGCTGTTCAGATATTCGTAAGTCTCTTCCTCATTTTTCAGGCAGCACATCAGTCGTCCGCAGACGCCGGAGATCTTGGTGGGATTCAGCGAAAGATTCTGTTCCTTTGCCATCTTGATGGACACCGGCGCGAAATCGGACAGATAAATGTGACAGCAAAGCGGCCGTCCGCAGATCCCGACACCGCCGAGGATCTTCGTCTCGTCTCTAACTCCGATCTGCCGAAGCTCGATGCGCATTCTGAAGACTGAGGCGAGGTCCTTGACCAGATCCCTGAAATCCACTCTCCCGTCCGCCGTAAAGTAAAACAGGATCTTGCTGTTGTCAAACGTGTATTCCACGTCGATAAGCTTCATGTCAAGGTTATGCTTCCTTATTTTCTCCTTGCAGATGCTTACCGCGGCGCGTTCCTTCTCCTTGTTGGAAGCAATCTTTTCATCATCCTCCGCGGTCGCGACACGAAGCACGGGCTTCAGGGGCTGGACCACCTTGTCATCTTCCACCTCTCGAGGCGCAAGGACCACCGAACCATACTCCACACCGCGGGCAGTTTCAACGATCACGTGATCCCTGCTGGTGATCTTCAGGTCCTTCGGGTCAAAATAATATACTTTTCCGGCATTGCGAAAACGCACACCGATGATTCTAATCATGCATATTCTCCTTAATAAGCAGGAACAGCAGTTCCATGGTAAGATCAAAATTCACGTTGGCGGCAAGCCGCTCTCTGGCCGTTTCCAGGGCTTTCAGGATCTCTTCCACGCCTTCGTAGGAACAGATCTTGGCCGTCTCGCTGATGCTTCTGAGCTGATCCTGGAATACCACTCTGGACGGATCTCTGGTCGCCTTGAAATAGATCATGTCCCTGTACCACAGAGCCAGCAGGTCCAGAAAATCCGGAACCGATACCCGGAATTCCTGCACTTCTCTTACCACGTCGATGATCTCGGGAATCTCCATGCGCGAAATATTCTTTACCAGCCGCATGGCGCTGTCCTTAACTCTGATAAAATCCTCAGCGGAGGCGAGGCGGAGCGCTTTGCCTACATTTCCCTGGGCATAGGCTGCGCAGATGCCTGCTTCATAATCCGGGATATGGATCTCTTCCATCAGATAGGCTTTGATCTGCTCATCCGGGACCATTTTCAGGGAGAGCAGAACGCAGCGCGAACGGATGGTCTCCAGGAAGTACTGTTCATTGGAAGTCAGAAGAAGGATCACGACATATTCCGGCGGCTCTTCCAGTGTCTTCAGAAGAGCATTCTGTGCCTGGGGCGTCATCTTTTCAGCTTCCTGTACTATATAGACTTTATACTGGCTGCTGTAGGGACGGATGTCCACATCCTCGACCAGCTGTTCGCGTATTTCATCCACGCTGATGCTGGCGGGTTTTTTGTGCATTACATATTTGATATCCGGATGATTCCGGTCCAGTGCTCTTCTGCAGTTGGCGCAGACATCGCAGGGTCTTGAGGTTTCTTCCGTACACTGCAGCGCACGGGCGAAGGTATTGGCAAGCATAAGCTTTCCGCTTCCCTTTTCCCCGCTGAATATATAGGAATGACCAACTTTGCCTGTCTCTATGGCTTTTTTCAGATGGTCAACGATCTGTTTGTGTCCAATGACTTCATCCCAGCCTGACATGTTTCCACCTCCGCTGTATTTCTATATCCGAATTATTATACCATAGGACTGGAGTTGCAGGCAAGGGGAGCTTTCCCTTCATATGATGGACGGCGGGCTGCTTCATATGATGAACGGAGCAGTTTCATATTCTGAAAAGCCGTTCATAAAGTATAGATTTTGAAAGACTTGCTGACCTTTGCATCCTATGATAATCTAGATAACAGAGAATATACGCAGGCGCAGGTTTCGTGCCCCGTCTGAACAGATAGAGAAAGGAATACACATGAACGAAAAAGCACTCCAGACGCTTGAATACCATAAGATCATAGATCGTCTGACCGAACTGGCCGGGTCGGTTCCGGGGAAGGAACTGTGCCGGAATCTGGTCCCCCTGGATAATCTGGAGGAGATCCGACAGATGCAGCGCGAGACCAGCGATGCTTCTGACAGGCTCTTCCGGAAGGGAAGCATCTCTTTCTCAGGTGTGACAGACCTGAGGGGAACTCTGAGAAGGCTGGAAGTCGGGAGTTCCATGAACATAGATGAACTTCTGCGGACTGCCAGACTGCTGGAAGTCTGCCTGAGAGTTAAGACATGGGGTCGTCCGGCGAATGAGGCGGAGGAACCTGACAGCCTGACCGCCATGTTCGACGCGCTTACGCCCGAGTCCCGCGTGGCATCCGAGATCAGGCGCTGCATTCTCTCGGAGGATGAGATCAGCGATGACGCGAGCGCCGGTCTGAGGCAGGTCCGCAGGGCCATGAAGACAGCCAATGACAGAATACACAGCCAGCTGACCGGACTTCTCTCTGGTTCTTCCCGCATGTATCTTCAGGATGCGGTCATCACTCAGCGCAACGGGCGGTACTGTGTCCCGGTCAAGGCTGAATACCGCGGGCAGGTTCCGGGCATGATCCATGATCAGTCTTCGTCCGGATCCACCATTTTTGTGGAGCCCATGGCTGTCGTGAAACTGAACAATGATCTCCGCGAGCTTGAACTGAAGGAACAGAAGGAAATCGAGGCTGTTCTTGCTTCTCTTTCCACCATGGTGGCCGAATGCATTCCGTCCATCCAGAATGACATACTTCTGCTCCGCAGCCTGGATTTTATCTTTGCCAGGGCCCGCCTCTCTCATGCCATGAACGGAAGCGAACCTATCTTCAACGAGGAAGGGCGCATCAACATCCGCAAGGGAAGGCATCCTCTTCTGGATGCAAAAAAGGTGGTGCCGGTCAGCATCCGGCTCGGCGAGGATTTCAGCATGCTTGTCATTTCCGGGCCGAATACGGGCGGAAAAACGGTATCCCTGAAGACGGTGGGACTCTTTACCCTGATGGGACAGGCCGGCCTGCACATTCCGGCCATGGACCGCTCGGAACTGTCGGTATTTACCGAGGTGTACGCCGATATCGGCGATGAACAGAGTATCGAACAGAGTCTTTCCACGTTTTCCGCCCATATGACGAACATTGTTTCCTTCTGGGAAAAGGCCGACGAGCAGTCCCTCATCCTCTTTGACGAGCTGGGCGCCGGTACAGATCCCACGGAAGGCGCCGCTCTTGCCATCTCCATCCTGGCCAACCTGCACAGGCGGGACATCCGGACCATTGCGACCACGCATTACAGTGAACTGAAAGTGTTTGCGCTTTCGACTCCGGGAATAGAGAACGGCTGCTGTGAATTCGATGTCGAAACGCTTCGTCCCACTTATCGTCTCCTGATCGGCATTCCCGGAAAAAGCAACGCTTTTGCCATTTCCGAAAAGCTTGGGCTTCCTTCCTATGTCATTGAGGAGGCAAAGGGACAGATCAGCCAGCAGGATGAAGATTTCGAGGACGTCATCGCGGACCTTGAGAATACAAGGCTGACGGTGGAACGCGAAAAGGAAGAGATCTCCAGGTACAAACAGGAAATTGAGGACCTGAAAGTAAGCCTGGAAGGCAAAGAAGACAAACTCGCGGCCAGCCGGGAGCAGATCCTGAGGAAAGCCCGCGAGGAGGCTTCACAGATCCTCCGGGAGGCCAAGGAATACGCGGACGAGACCATAAGGCGCTACAACAAGCTGGGCGGTGCTTCAGGTTCTCTGAAAGAGATGGAGAAAGACCGGACGGCCCTTCGCGAAAAGCTGAATGAACTCGAAAAGAAAAACAGCCTGAAAGCCTCCAAAAAGAAAGGCAATGAACTTACAGCCAAGGATCTGCGCATTGGGGACGCGGTGAAGGTGCTCAGCATGAACCTGAAAGGGACGGTCAGCACCCTGCCGGACGCGAAGGGAAATCTTTTCGTGCAGATGGGCATCCTGCGCTCCCAGGTCAACCTGAAGGACCTTGAGCTGATCCAGGAGGATTCCCCGTATTCTCCGGCTAAAGGAACAAAGGTGAAAACAGGCGGCTCTGCCATTAAGATGTCCAAATCCTTCTCTGTTTCCACAGAAATTAACCTGCTGGGCAAAACAGTGGATGAAGCCCTCTCCGAGCTGGACAAATATCTGGATGATGCGTATCTGGCTCATCTCTCCTCGGTCCGTGTGGTTCATGGAAAGGGTACCGGCGCACTGCGCAAAGCGGTCCATAATTACCTGCGCAAACAGAAGCATGTGGAAAGCTTCCGCCTGGGCGAGTTCGGCGAGGGGGATGCCGGCGTGACTATTGTCACCTTTAAAGGGAAATAAGGAAATAATAAAGGAAATAAGAGAATAATACATGCATAAAGACAGAGAGCGGTGCGAGGTGCCCCGGAAGTCAGACTTCCGGGAGTCCCTTACACCGCTCTCATTTTTATGCATGTATTATTTCATACCATGATATTATCTTCTGCGATATTTCTCGATACACAGCCCGGTCCACTGGCAGTCCCCGCAGATGTTTTCCCGCAGCCCGCGGTCCAGGATCTGTTCACGGACCTTCTGCGAAAAATCCCTGAAAGAAAGGACCGAGCCATTTTCCAGGCCGCATCCGGAGAGCAGCCCTTCATCAAACCTTTTTACCTTTTCCGCGCTGCTGCAGACCCCTTCCATATTGTTCGGGCAGGCCGAGCAGATGCAGTCTGTTCCGACGGTCAGGCGAACCAGCGGTTTTTCCGTTTCCAGGCGGCTGATCATATGGCTCATGTGCTCGGAAAATTTCTCACTGTAGCCTTTCCCCTGGAAGTAAGCCATGCACATACCATGATGCGGGCGAAGCGGCCATGGCTCCTGTGTGTTTTCCCGTACGCTGTCCTGTATGCTTTCCTGTGTACTTTCCCGCATTTCTCCCCGCTGCCTCATTTATGCGGAGAAGGCGTATTTGCGTACGCGCGGTGCGATGACAAGAGCCAGCCCGATCTTGACCAGATCAGGAATAATAAACGGAATGACACACCAGGTAAGCACTGTCCATAAACCTGCAGGTCCGTTCTGTCTGCTGTATACCACCATGAACCATACGGTTCCGAAGGCATAGCACACAAGAAGTCCCAGAAGCATGGCAACCGCCTCTACGACCGGCTTTCTGCCGAACAGCTTCTCAATCCCCCACATGGCAAGGGCTGAGAAAAAGAAGCCGACAATATAACCGCCTGTCATACCCAGAAGCACACCCACGCCTCCGGAAAAACCTGCAAACACCGGAACACCGACGGCTCCCAGCAGGATATAGACAAGAACGGCCAGTGAACCGCATTTGCCGCCAAGTACTCCGACAGCCATAAAGACGCCGAAGGTCTGAAGCGTAAACGGCACGGTGGTCGGTATGGAGATCCAGGAACAGATGGCAATGAGGACCGCAAACACTCCGATATATACGATATCTCTGGTGGCAAGTCCCTTTCCTGTGTTTTGTTCTCTGACTGCGATATCTGACATAATAAAATTCCCCCCTGTGGCACCGCGTTCAGACGCGGCTGACTATGCTGGCACATATGTGCCAGTCACAGTAATACCACAGAGGGGATATATTTGTCAACCAATTTTCGAGTCAGGTTAACATTTTATGCGATCCAGCTGTTATCTGCCGGTCAGCATATTATGCAAGCCAGGCTTTTACCTGCTGGTAAACACCTTCGCCGTCCAGCTGATATTTCTGGAGCAGTGCAGCTGCAGAACCGGACTCACCGAATACGTCCTGAATGCCGATGCGGAGAACAGGTGTCGGTGCCTTTGCGGAAAGGGTCTCGCAGACCGCGCCGCCAAGTCCGCCGATCACGGAATGCTCTTCAACGGTGACCACTTTTCCGGTAGCTTTCGCTGCTTCTACCACCAGGTCTTCATCCAGCGGTTTGATGGTGTGGATGTTGATCACTTTGGCGGATACGCCGTCGGCTGCCAGTTTCTCAGCAGCTTCCAGAGCGCTGTTCACGCAGAGTCCCGTAGCAATGATGGTAACATCTGTACCTTCGCGCAGAGTTACACCTTTGCCGATCTCGAATTTGTAATCCGGGTTGTCATTGATGACCGGTACGGCAAAACGGCCGAAACGCATGTAGACCGGGCCTTCGTATTCATAAGCTGCAAATACGGCAGCTCTTGCTTCAATGTCGTCAGACGGGTTGATAATTACCATGCCGGGGATGGTGCGCATCAGAGCGATATCTTCGTTGGCCTGATGGGAGGCACCGTCTTCTCCTACGGAAATACCTGCATGTGTAGCACCGATCTTGACGTTCATATGCGGATAGCCGATGGAGTTGCGAACCTGCTCAAAAGCTCTGCCTGCCGCGAACATGGCGAATGTGCTGGCAAACGGAACTTTTCCGGTGGTGGAGATACCTGCCGCGATGCCCATCATGTTGCACTCGGCGATACCGCAGTCGATATGGCGTTCCGGGAACTCTTTCTTGAAAAGGCCGGTCTTGGTAGCGCCTGCAAGGTCAGCATCAAGCACGACCAGGTTTTCATGGAGTTTTCCAAGCTCTACAAGGGCTTTTCCGTAGCTCTCTCTGGTAGCGACTTTCTTTACTTCTGACATAATGCTTCCCCCACTTTCTCCAAATCTGCCATTGCAACTGCATACTGCTCATCGTTCGGGGCAACTCCATGCCATGCAACGGAATTCTCCATGAAGGAAACTCCTTTGCCCTTCACTGTCTTCATAATGATGGCGGTCGGCATTCCCTTTACGGTTCTGGCCTCGGCAAAAGCTGCGCGAAGCTGATCCATATCGTTTCCATCCGCAACATTGATTACATGGAAATTAAATGCCTCGAATTTCTTGTCGATCGGATACGGTGAACAAACTTCATCGACCGGTCCGTCAATCTGCAGTCCGTTGTTGTCCACGATCACGCAGAGGTTGTCCAGTTTTCTGAACCCTGCAAACATGGCTGCTTCCCAGACCTGTCCTTCTTCCAGCTCACCATCGCCGAGAAGTGTATAGACTCTGTAAGACTTGTTATCCATCTTTCCGGACATGGCCATGCCTACTGCAGCGGAGATTCCCTGGCCAAGAGAACCTGAGGACATATCGATTCCATCTACATAGTGCATGCTCGGATGTCCCTGCAAGCGGCTTCCTACTTTACGGAGCGTCTTCAGCTCTTCCACCGGGAAATATCCGCGGTGTGCCATTGCGGAATAATAGCCGGGGGCTGTATGTCCCTTGGAGAGGACAAAACGGTCACGGTCCGGGTTCTTGGGATCCTTCGGGTCGATGTTCAGCTCTTCAAAATAAAGGTAGGTGAAAACATCAGCAGCTGAGAGAGATCCGCCCGGATGTCCGGCTTTTGCACTGTGTACCGCGGTTACGATACCCTTGCGAACTTCGTTCGCCATTTTTTGCAATTCCAGTGTTGTCATAACTACTTCCTTTCCAAATTAAACGCGGGTTACTCTATCCCTGCGGCAGTTCGCCGCAAGGAACCAGCCATCCTAAAAATCAGGCCTTTCTTTCTGTCGGACAGGCTGTTTACTATCTCTTATCTTACACGTTTTCCGGCTGTTCGTCTACCTTTTCCATGCTGTTTTCTGCCGGATCGGCTGACGCCTTTTCCTTTTGGGCTCCGTTTCCGTCATGATCTTCCGAAGTCTCTTCTCTCTTGCCGGAATCCGCCTGCATTCCGTCACGAAGGACGTCCTCCGGCAGAATGGTCTTCAGATCCTCCGCCGAAGGGGATTCCATAGCGGCCAGGCGTGTGGCCTGGTCCGTGATGATGGTCTCGAACAGGTTGCGCACTTCCCTGGCGTTGGCAAAGTTTTCTCCCTTGTTCTCCACCATTTCGCCGATCTTGTCCCGGATGAGTTTCTCTGCGTCTGCGGAAAGCACATAATCATACTTTCTGCACTGCAGCCCGAAGATGCCGATCAGCTCCTCCACGGTATAATCTTCAAAGAAGAAATACTTGTTGAATCTGGATTTGAGTCCGGGATTGCTGTTGATGAATGCCTCCATGGGAACGGTGTATCCCGCGACGATCACCACAAAGTCATCCCGGTTGTCTTCCATCGCCTTCAGAATGGTATCGATGGCTTCCTGGCCGAAGTCATTTCCATCTTTCGCCAGCGCATAGGCTTCATCTATGAAAAGGATCCCGCCGAGTGCTTCCTGGATCTTTTCCTGGGTCTTCAGCGCGGTCTGGCCGATATAGCCGGCCACCAGACCGGAGCGGTCCACCTCGATCAGCTGTCCCTTTGAAAGAACGCCGATCTCCCGGTACAGCTTTGCAAGAATTCGGGCTACGGTCGTTTTGCCTGTTCCCGGATTGCCCGTGAAAACAAGGTGCTTTGAGACCGGGACTGTTTTCAGGCCATGCTCTTCCCGCATTTTCTGGGCCTTCATCAGATTCACCAATTCGGTGACATCCTCCTTCAGCTTATCAAGTCCGATCAGTTCGTTCAGTTCCTCCATCCCGGACTTTTCTTCCTTCACAGCCTTCTTTCCGGCATCAGCCTTTTCCGCTTCTGCCTTCTCAGCTTCAGCCTTATCCGCTTCTGCTCCCTTGTTCTCCTGAGCGGCCGTGTTCTCACCGTCAGGTTTTTTATCCGTGTTTTTTCCAGGTCCGGGTTCTTCGGACCTTCCGGTGCCTTCCAGCCCCGGAAGGCTGCTGACCAGCTCCTGGGTGGTCTTCAGGAGATTCTGCTGCTCCAGACGGCTCAGCAGGTCATTCACCTTTGCGGCATCTCCTGCCATCTCCTCCATTTTCCTGCGGATGACATCGTCCACTTCCTTGTCCACACCGTAAAAGTCTTTGTAGACATCCGTGATCACATCTTTGATATCTCCCATGATGGCATCCCTCCGTCGGGAATTATTTTCTGACCAGCAGAGACTGTCCGGTCATTTCGGCCGGCTGCGGAAGACCCATGATCTGAAGAAGGGTCGGAGCGATATCGCAGAGGCGTCCGCCCTCACGCAGCGTATAAGCCGGGTCATAGTTGTAAAGAATAAACGGAACCGGGTTGGTGGTGTGGGCGGTATGCGGAGCACCCGTGGTATAGTCCACCATCTGCTCGCAGTTACCGTGATCAGCGCAGATGAAGAGCACGCCGTCCATCTGTTTTACGGCATCCACTGCAGCGCCGACGCACTGGTCGATCCGCTCGACTGCCTTGACAGCTGCCTCGAGGACGCCGGTATGTCCTACCATATCCGGGTTCGCGAAGTTGATGATGATCACATCGTATTTGCCGGAGGTGATCATGGCATCCAGCTTCTCGCTGACTTCCGGAGCGCTCATCTCGGGTTTCAGATCGTATGTGGCGACAGCCGGGGAATTGACAAGGATCCGGTCCTCGTTCTTGTTCGGCTCTTCCAGACCGCCGTTAAAGAAGAAGGTAACATGAGCATATTTTTCCGTCTCGGCAATACGCAGCTGGGTAAGTCCGAGATTCGCGAGGTATTCACCGAGCGTGTTGACGATCTCCTCTTTCTTGAAGGCCACGTACTTGTTCGGAATGGTCTCGTCATAGTCCTTGAAGCAGACATAGGTGAGGGGCATATATCCGTTGGCGCGCTTCAGGTATTTGATCGTCTTCGTGCTGGAAGCGTCTCCCGGCTGAGCGGCGATGTCCTCGTCCGTGAAGCAGAAAGCTTTGGTGATCTCTCTGGCACGGTCCGGACGGAAGTTGAAGAAGATAACGGAATCGTTCGGTTTTACAACGCTGAGCGGTTTTCCTGCCTCGTCCGTGATGACGGTGGGCAGAACGAACTCGTCGGTCACGCCGTTGTCGTAGGAATCCTGCATGGCCTGGACCGGATCGGTCGCTTTCACGCCTTCTCCGAGCACAAGGCTGTCATAGGCAAGCTGAATGCGGTCCCAGTTGTTGTCACGGTCCATTGCATAGTAACGGCCGGAAAGGGATGCCACTTTGCCTACGCCGATCTCGGCGCATTTGTCCACCAGTTCCTGCAGATATCCTTTTCCTGAAGCGGGCGGTGTATCTCTTCCGTCGAAGAACGGATGTACATATACGTCTTCAAAATTCTGCTTTTTGCACAGCTCAAGCAGTGCATAGAGATGGGTATTGTGGCTGTGCACGCCGCCGTCTGAGAGAAGGCCCCACAGATGAAGGTCCGAATGGTTCTTCTTGCAGTTCTCGATGGCAAGAAGCAGTTCTTCGTTCTCAAAGAAGACGCCGTCCTGAATATATTTTGTGATCAGAGTAAGATCCTGATAGATCACGCGCCCTGAGCCGATATTCATATGGCCCACCTCGGAGTTGCCCATCTGTCCGTCCGGAAGCCCTACTGCAAGTCCGGAAGCATATCCTTTCTGAAACGGGCACTCAGCCATCAGTCTGTCCATGACCGGGGTCTTGGCAAGATAAACGGCATTCGCCTCTTTATGGTCGGAAAGACCATATCCATCCAGTACCATCAATACTACAGGTTTCTGTCTCATACTCTGTCTCCTATCGAAATAAATTCCGGGCCCGGCCGCGCCGCCGCCCGCGTTCCCTGCTGCTGTTGTGCAGGCATTGTTTGTCCGCCATAATAAATCTATGGGAGTGCCGTCCGTGACAGCACTCCCATTAGTATACCTTACTTCTTTTTATTTCGCAACAAATCGATTCAACTCTTTGTTGTATACATATCCTGCTGCATCCAGCTTTTCCAGGATCTCGTTTTCATCAAGCATCGCCGACGCCGCGAAATCGGAAAGGCTGGCATACTGGTCTCTCAGCTGCGTGTTGACATAGCTCATCAGCATGACCGGATCCTTCGGAACTGCCATAGTTGCTCCTTTCATGTCCTGTCGGAAGATCGTCCGGTGAGGTTCTTATCAGCTCAGGCCGGACCTCTGCCGTTACAGACAGCCAAACGCTTCCATCGCCTTTTTCAGGGTCTCTTCATGTTCTTTTGTAAGTCTGGTCAGCGGCAGACGCGGTTCGCCCGTCTCGAAGCCCTGGAGGTTCAGAGCAGCCTTTACGGGGATCGGATTTACCTCGATAAACAGCTGTTCCACCAGCGGCAGCGCTTTAAGCTGCAGCTTCGCAGCTTCCTGATAACGGCCCTCCAGGCACAGCATGACCATCTCATGCGTTTTCTCCGGGGCCACATTGGCGAGCACGGAAATAACTCCGATTCCGCCCAGAGAACAGATCGGCACGATCTGATCATCGTTTCCGGAATAGATGTCCAGACAGCCGTCGGCCAGCTGGGCCAGTTTTGCCACCTGGCTGATATTCCCGCTGGCTTCCTTGATGGCGACAATATTCTCCTGGTCTTTTGCCAGTCTCACCATGGTCTCGGGCAGAATATTGGTCCCTGTCCTCGACGGCACATTGTAAACGATGCACGGCAGGCTGGTCGCGGAAGCGATGGTGCGGTAATGACGGTACAGTCCGTCCTGTGTCGCCTTGTTGTAATAGGGTGTCACCAGAAG
>CACZSG010000104.1 GCA_902783665.1 uncultured Lachnospiraceae bacterium
ACATCACGTCCAAAGTTGTCAGTACCCAGGAGCAGTGTCTTGGTGTTGGCGACATTCTTCACATTGACGTAATCCGTGTCCGTGATCTTTGCCACTTCTTTCGTCTCGCCCGCGCTGTTGGTATCGGTAACCGTCAGCTTGTCCGATCCGCCCATGCTCTGCAGGGAATTATTCAGACGGGAATAATAGTTTCTGTCAGCCTTCGTCATTCCCTTAGGCCTTGCTTTGGGATCAAAATTGGCATTCCACACTTCCAGGAGTGCTTCCGTGTTTGAATAATCCAGATCCGTAATATCCACTTCCATGGCGGTCAGCCAGTTGACCATCTTAACCCGGTCTTCCTCGGACAGAACGGCTGCCAGTCTCTTCGCGGCAGCATCCGGAAGTTTCAGTGTCTCCGTTTTCGTGGTAACGCTGTCATACAGAGACACGTAGGTGCCCGGTTCCGCGAAGGTTCCGACTCCGATCATCTCCAGCGGATTGCCCGGATTGATCAGCGGATAGATCAGCATGACCAGCAGAATAAAAACAAATATAACAAAACCGGCTACAAATTTAGAGGAATGAAAGATCTGTCTCAGTGTGTTTTTCATACAGTCCAGCCCCCTTCCTCAGTCGAACTGCGCGGCCTTGACGCGCGGATCGATAAAGCCGTAAATAATATCCAGAATAAAGCTGACGAACAGAACCATCAGTGTGATGATCAGCGTCGTCGCCGAGATCAGCGGATAGTCACCGCCGGAAATGGCGGAGAGCATGGTACTGCCAAGCCCAGGATAGCTGAAGATGATCTCCGCTACCAGCGCGCCGCCTACCATGGTACCGATGGACATGGCCAGACCGGTCACCTGCGGAAGCATTGCGTTGCGGAATACATAGCCGACGATCTTCCGGTCCTTGATCCCGAGGAAACGGGCATACTTGACATAGTCGGCATTCAGTTCATAGATGGACATGGATCTCATGCCTACAGCCTGACCGCCGATGGATACCAGCACGATGCTCCAGAACGGCAGCTGGTAATGCGCGATCACGGACTTGACAAATCTCCAGCTGAAGTTGGGGATCATGTCAAAATTGTAGCCGCCCGAAGTCGGGGCTACTTTCAGTTTCACGGCAAAAAGCACCAGCATGATGACAGCCATACCGAACGCGGGAATATTACTTAAGAACAAAGATACCGGAAGCAGGACCTTATCGAATCCCTTCCGGATATAGGCCGCGAGTGCGCCAAGAAGATTGCCCAGCAGCCATCCCACGATGATCGCCGGAAACTGAAGAGCGATGGTCCATCCGATGGAGCTGGATATGATATCACTTACTTTCCGCGGATACTGGCTGAAAGAAGTGCCCAGATCTCCTTTGAACAGATTTTTTATAAAAATAAAGAACTGCTGGACCAATGGCTTGTTAGTCCCGAATTCTTCCTGGTAGCGCTCATAGATCCGCTGTACCGCGCTGGCATCAGTCATGCCGGAAGCCATCTTTCCGGTAATAGCCGCAACGGGGTCGTTCGGCATCAGACGCGGAAGGAGGAAATTCAAAATGACAGCAACAACGAGCGTAACCAGGAACCAGATGATCTTTTTGCCGAAATATTTTCTGTAACCTTTCATCTTATGTCCCCCACCGATTTTTTCCACAAAAGGGCTGTCGCGCGCGACAGCCCTCCTGCTTATCCTTTTACATGTTTTTGATGGATTTCTTAGTGAATTCTATCAGCCTACCAGTTCAAGGTCATACAGAGCAGCGATGCCATATCCGTCTGTGCAGTCTGCAGGCGGGATATTACGTCCGTCGCCATCCTCCGGGAAGTTGGTCCATACAGATTCGTTTACAGCGTGGAATACAGCAGGACGATACATCAGGGAGAAGCTCGGTACTTCGGTCAGATAGATTTCAATAGCTTCGGTGTAGAGTGCTTTCAGCTCTTCCGGATCGGAAGTAAGCGGGATCTGGTTAACGATCTCGGTTGCCCGCTCGTTTACGTACTGGCCCCAGTTACCTGTCCAGTTGTTCTCGACGCCTGCAAGGTTGCTGTCAAGGAACTGACGTACACGGCCCCACGGCATGGACGGGCCAGCGCCATCCGGTGACCACATGAAGATGTCATACTCGGTCTGGCTCGGGTTGGTGAATACGGTCTGGTAGATATCCCATTCCGGGAACAGGGTTGTGATCTCAACACCAATGTTCTTACCAGCTGCTGCAACTACTTCCATAGCTGCCATCCAGTCTGTCCAGCCGTTCGGGCAAACAGCGTTCAGGCTGATCTTTTCGCCGTCGATATCTCTCCAGCCGTCTCCGTCGGAGTCAACGATGCCTGCTTCGTCCAGAAGAGCATTTGCGCCGTCGATATCGTTTCCTGCGAACTGAAGGTCAGCAACTGCTTCATGATCGTACATAGCCTGTTCGCCTTCGGTCGGGTTCATCAGAGAACGCGGAACGTCTGCGAAGGACGGGCTCTGGTTTGTCATTGCGTTCGCGATGATGGTGTCATAATCTACAGCCATTGCGATTGCTTTACGAAGCGCGGTATTCTCAGCAAGAACAGAATTGTTCATGTTGTACCATGCTGTGGGCATTGTAAGGCATACGCCGTAAGGAGCATCTTCCATGTATGTGGAGATGGGAAGTCCTTCTTCAAGCCATGTATTCTGGATGTTCGGAAGGAACTGCTGGTCTACGTCGATCTCGCCTGCCTTGAAGGCAACTTCTGTTGCGGCATTATCTGCATAGATGGCATGAGCGATGTATTTCGGAACCGGCAGCTTGCCCCACATGGATTCATCCTGGCCCCAGTAATTATCATCACGGACAAGGACAACCTTCTGGTCGTCATCGAAGTATCTGGTGTAAGGACCGGACCATACAACGTCTTCAGCTGCATCGTTCAGGATCGCGGTTGCATCTCCGCCGTTTCTCTCAACGCAGGTGTCGATCCAGGCAGCCTGTGCGATCAGAACTCCGCCCAGGAAATCGTTAACTTTCAGCGGGTTGACCGGTGTGCCATCCTCTGTCACGGCAGCCTTGATCACGAAGGTCTTGTCATCGATGGCTTCGATGCTGTCAATATATGCGCCATAACCGGTTCCGACACCGTTTCCGATCTCAACGCCGATATCAAATGTGCGGATAACGTCAGCAGAGGTTACATCCGTACCATCAGACCATTTTGCAGCATCTTTCAGCTTAATGGTAAGTTCTGTAAGATCATCATTCCACTGATAGTCCCCGTCTGCCAGAAGCGGAGTCAGAGAGCCGTCCAGGAAATTGTACATATAAAGAGTTTCGAACATCAGAGTACGGCTGCCGAGCAGCTGAGCGGTTGTGGCCATGGCGTTGTTCTGGTTAACACCGATGGGGTTCCAGCTGTTTACGGTGCCCCACTGCTGACCGCCGAAGTACAGGGTCTCCTCACGGGGAAGGTCTACCACTTCTTCAGCTGTTGCCGTTACGACGCCGCCCAGCATCATGGCTGATGCCAGAACTACGGATAACAGTTTTTTCATTGTATTACCTCCTTTTGTGACTTTTGCATCCGATGCCGGACGCTATTTTTGTTATTTCTGACGGAAAACACGGTTATATGTAAACGTTTTCCATCAAATCTACTACATTATAGCGCCCGGGAATAGTGGTGTCAAGATTTTTGATGGGGATTTTGTTACGCAAAAGAAGCATTATTTTATGTTACGAAAAGGTTTTCGTAAATAAAACTGGATTTTTTTGCACTGCATGAAAAATTGTGCGGATGGGACTGTGATTGCAAAAATATGCTATTGATTAACAGTTTTTGAAAGTTTTCATTTCCCAGAATCTGGTTTTCATCTCAGGTTCCGGCTGTTCAGAAGGCAGCTTTCTGAGCCGATCAATATACATTGACAAACAAAAACAGCCATTATGTACACAGATACGTCCCCGTAAGAAGCTTACTATTCTCATGCAAAGAGTGAAAATTAAGCTTTGGGACAGCCTATCAGAATGTACATAATGGCTGTTTAATTGTGACAACCTAAGCCCAAAATGGCTTTTTCCTCTTTGAAATCAGGATCGGCCGCCGTCCGTCAAACGTCATTTATCACCATTTCAGAAAAGTACACATTTATGACCGCACTCAATCCGCCGGTCTCACCATCACCTTGTAAGTCTGGGTGACTTCAGCATCTCCGTTCGTGATGACAGCAGTCAGCTCTACTTTCGTCTTCTCAGCCGGCACCGTGATCTTGCCGTCTGTGGAAACAACAGATTCATCAGAGCTGCTCCATGCGATCTGGCAGCCCATCAGTTCTGCCGGAAGATCAAGATCCGCCTCCGGGATCTTCGGGATCATCTGCGCGATGGCATTTGCTGCCATCTGAGCCACCATCTCGTGGTTCTCCGGATCGATCCTGCTGCCCCAGATGCAGGTATTGTCATCACCGACAGCGGTAAATGTCATCACAGGCTCTTCCTCCGCGTTTTCCTTATGCTGCAGGAAGAAATAACCCTTCCAGGTGACATCGCCGGCTTTGACGGTGATATAGTCGTATCCTCTTCCGGAATCCGTCTTTTCCCAGGTTCCTGTCAGGTCTCCTGAAATTGTATGGTCTGCTTCCAGGGTCACAAGCTGGGTCGTCAGCATCTCCCCGTCGGTCTTTGTTCCGTGGTTGATGAATTCGTAGGAACCGGCTACTTCCTCCTCGGTGTAAGGAGCCGGCTGTTCTCCGCGGTACTCATAAACCGCCGTGACGGGCCACAGATCTTCATTCAGGAACTGCTGATGGACACGCACCTCGTGTGCTTCCAGCTGAGGTTTGATCTCAAAGCGCTGATGGTAGACAAGATATCTGCTGCCGTCCGCTCTGTTCAGCTGGGAATTATGTCCTGCGGCACGTTTTCCGATCTGATTATAGAAAGCATAGTTTCCGATCAGCTTGATGCCGAAATCGTCGCCCTTCTCCGCGTTGTCCGCCGCATTGTTTCCCTTTGCGTCCAGATACGGACCGGTGGGGTTCTCGGAACGGAACATGCGCATGTTGTAGCCGCCCTCCGCGAAAAGTCCGCCGTAGGTGACATACAGATAGTAGTATTTCGTCTCGGGGTCATATGTGATATACGGACCTTCTCCGGACTGATGCATGCCGCCGACCAGATGCACACCAAAATAGCGGTCTACGAAGTTTCCGGACACCTCGTCCACAGAGTCGACACCCGGGTAGATCGCTTTTCCCGTAGCCGGGTCCAGTTCCAGAAGGAAGATGCCGCCGGACCAGGAACCATAGGACATGTACAGTTTCTGTCCGTCCGCGTCAAAGAACAGGTTCGGGTCAATGGCGTTCGGGCCGTAGGTGTTGTCCCATCCGCCGTTTCCAGTAAACCATTTGTCGCTGACTTCGTCAATGCCGCCGTTTTCGGAGCCAAGCTCCACCAGTTCCTTCAGGTTCAGATAGTCGTTGTCCCACTTTGTATTGCGGCTGCTCTTTCCATCCACTTCTCCGCTTGTCGTAAAGCCGGAGTAGACGATGGTATCCCCATATACATAACCCTTCGTCGGTTCCTTGGATACAAGATAGCAGATGCAGGAACGACGCCAGGTAGATGATGTGCAGACATACAGCATATAGGCGCCGGTGGATCCGTCTTCCCACTGATAGTAGGGGTTCCAGATCAGGTCCGGAGCCCAGATGGCATATCCGCCGCCGGCACAGTCTCCGTCGTCAAAGCCCGCCCAGCGGAAGGGTTCT
>CACZSG010000105.1 GCA_902783665.1 uncultured Lachnospiraceae bacterium
GGCTCAGGCTGGTGACAACATCGGTGCTCTGCTTCGTGGTATCAAGAGAGAAGAGATCCAGCGTGGACAGGTTCTGGTTAAACCGGGCAGCATCAAATGCCATACAAAGTTCACCGCTCAGGTTTACGTTCTGACCAAAGATGAAGGCGGCCGTCATACTCCGTTCTTTAACAACTATCGTCCGCAGTTCTATTTCAGAACAACTGACGTTACTGGTCTGATCAATCTTCCGGCTGGCACAGAAATGTGCATGCCTGGCGACAACGTAGAAATGACCATCGAGCTGATCCATCCGATCGCTATGGAAAAAGGTCTTACCTTCGCTATCCGTGAAGGCGGACGTACCGTTGGTTCAGGCCGTGTTGCCACCATCATCGAGTAATTTCATATTGAGTATGTAATTACAGGCCCCGAAGGTGTTTTGCCTTCGGGGTTTTTTTGCGGCTTTTTGCTGTATATTTGCATTTGGAGGAAACTGCAGGCCGGGACTTCTGTCGTCCGTGAATAATCGATTCTTAGATGCTGTTAGATGCTTTTAGATGCTCTTAGATTCTTTTAGATGGTGTTAGATGCTCATAGATTTTCTTAGATGTTCTTTATAAAAAGTGAAATATTAAGAATACAGATATTCTACTTTGAATATGAAAATCAGTATAGTGTAAAATACCTGAATATTAGAGTAATATCCGCAGATAGATGAGTTTGAGTTTAGAATCAATTCTATACTTCATTCTGTATTTTATTACAGAATCCGGTGTGCTATACTGTTCACTGTAATGCGGTATAGTGATAAAGTTCTATGCCGCCGGGCAATACGAAGGAGGTTTTGAAAATGAGTAGTGCTCAAACAATCATAATCATTACAATCGTCATCTACCTGCTTGGCATGCTGATGGTCGGTGTGGTTTTCAACAAAATGGGTGCCAGTGACACCTCGGACGGATTTTATATCGGCGGTCGTACACTTGGCCCGCTGGTCACGGCCATGAGTGCCGAGGCTTCCGACATGAGCAGCTATCTGCTGATGGGTCTCCCGGGACTTGCTTATCTTGCCGGAGTCGCGGAAGTAGGCTGGACTGCCATCGGACTTGCGGTAGGAACTTACCTGAATTTCCTCTTTGTGGCGAAGCTGCTGCGAAGATATTCCGCCATGATCGGAGCTTATACCATTCCGGATTTCTTTTCCCGCAGGTACAATGACAAAAGAAATATTCTTTCCTGCATTTCCGCTCTGATCATCCTGATCTTTTTCGTTCCTTACACGGCTTCCGGATTTAAAGCTGTCGGTACGCTTTTCAACAGCCTGTTCGGAGTGGAGTATCACATCGCCATGCTGTTCGGAGCGGTGATCATCATTGCGTATACGACGCTGGGTGGTTTCCTGGCTGTCTCCACGACCGACCTGATCCAGAGTATCTTTATGACAATCGCTCTTGTGATCATTGTCTTTTTTGGAATTTCCCAGGCTGGCGGCTTGAGCGCCGTAGCGGAAAATGCCAAAGCGCTTCCGGGCTATCTGAGCCTGGTAAAAGGCTATGATGCCGCTACCGGAACCGCCGGAAATTTCGGCTTCCTCAGCATAGTGTCTACTCTGGCATGGGGGCTTGGATATTTCGGCATGCCGCATATTCTGCTTCGTTTCATGGCCATCAGGGACGAAAGAGAACTGACGGTTTCCAGAAGGATCGCTTCTGTATGGGTTGTGATCTCCATGGCCGTGGCAGTTTTCATCGGCATTATCGGCTACAGTGTTTCTGTTGCCGGAAAGATCCCGATGCTGGAAGGAAGTTCACAGTCGGAAACAGTTATTATTCAGATGGCAAACATTATGAGTGAACATGGCTTCCTGTTTGCACTGGCTGCCGGAATCATTCTGGCAGGTATTCTGGCTGCTACCATGTCGACAGCGGATTCTCAGCTGCTTGCAGCTGCCTCAAGTGTTTCACAGGATCTTCTGCAGAACTATTTTGGCGTGAAGATGAGCCAGAAAGCCAGTATGATCGTTGCGCGTGCCACCGTTATCGCAATCGCGCTGATCGCTATCATTCTTGCCTGGGATCCGAACAGCAGTGTGTTCCGTGTCGTATCTTTCGCATGGGCAGGCTTTGGCGCTACCTTTGGCCCGGCAATGCTTCTTGCCCTCTTCTGGAGAAGATCCAACCGTCAGGGGGCGACCTGCGGCCTGATCGCCGGCGGCCTGATGATCTTTGTGTGGAAGTATGCCATTGCTCCCATGGGTGGGGCCTGGGCCATCTACGAACTTCTCCCTGCATTCATCATTGCGCTTGTCGTTAATGTATGCGTCAGCCTTGCCACAGCCGAACCCGAAGCGGAAATTGTAAGAAAATACGACGAAGTGCATCAGAAATAACAGAACAAACCAGCCGGATACGACAAGATATACAGAAATGAAAAAAGAAGGTCTGAATGATTGAAGGATAAGACCGGATTATGGTATCATTTATGTATCTGAAATGTAAGAAGGATCCGGGTGGCGTATGAACAGAAAAAGAAGAATGAGAGCCCCGAAAATGGACTGGAAAGGTTTGATTTCCTATGAGATCCTGTACAAGCTTTTCGGCATTGTACTGATGGTCCCGCTGTTTTCGGGGGCTTTTTCTGTTATGCTGCAGCTTTCCGGATACCGCTATCTGACCAGGGAAAATCTGTTTTCTTTTCTGACAAATCCGTTCATTCTGTGCTGTATCCTGATCTTCATGGTCCTTGGAGGCCTGTATCAGATGCTTGATATCGGAGTGATCCTTTATATTCTGCGGTATCACAGAAGAGGATGCAGGCCGGAATACAAAGAAGCGTTTTTTTTCGGCGTAAAATACATGTTATATGTTCTGCGGGAGGGCCGGATCGGGGCCATCCTGATTGCCGGGGTCCTTATTCTTCCCTTTGAGAGCAGTACGATGTTTCCGGTGTTTTTAAGCAGGACTGTTCTGAAGGATCTTTCTTCAGGTATCCTGAATGAAGGGAAATACCGGCTTCCGGTACTTGCCGCCCTGTTTGCGGGAGCTGTGATCTTCTTCTGCTTCAAATATGTGTTCTTTCTGATCCGGCCTCATAAAAAGGGGATCAGATATGCTGTGAAGGAGAGTATCCGGATCGGTGCCAGGTACTGGGTATCTGACCTTGTGATCTATCTGCTCGCACAGCTTCTGTATCTCGGTCTGTTTTTCCTGACAGCCATGGCGGGGATTGCTGTTACGATCGGTATTGAACAGCTGATGAGAAGGTTTGGCGGTCTGCATGTCCTGTCGAATTTTGTCGTTCTGACGGTGCTGAATATCATAGCTGTCCTTTATATCGTGATGAACGGTCCGTTCAGCAACTATATGGTCGCATTTCTGCTGCAGAGGCATTTCGGAAAGAGCAGGGTGGACGAGAAATTTGACCAGCTCCTTCCTGAATGGACAAAGGAGGCCGTAAGGGAGAATATCGGATTTACCGTGATGGTTGCAGGCCTGATCCTGATCTGCGGATATTACAGCTATGCTTCCTACAAAGGAAGGTTCAATCCGAACATCGAATATGTACATACCACAGAGGTTACCGCGCACAGGGGCGCTTCCAGACATTATCCGGAGAATACCATGGCGGCTTTTGTGCAGGCGGTCGAGCTGGGCACGGACTGGATCGAACTGGATATCCAGCAGAGCCGGGACGGTGTACTGTTCGTTATGCACGACAGCGATTTCCGCAGGACGACCGGCGTGAAAGCCAAAGCATGGGAGCTGGACTGGGAGGAGATCAGCACCCTGGATGCCGGCAGCTGGAAAAGCAGGGATTTTGCAGGAGAACCTGTCCCGCTCCTTGCCGATGTGATCGATTTCGCGAAAGAAAACTCGGTGCTGCTGAATATTGAACTGAAACCAACGGGAAACGAACCGGATTTTGAACAGCACCTGGTCGATCTTCTGCAGGAGAAGGAATTTATAGGGAACTGTCTGGTCACATCCCAGGTATACCGTTCTCTCAGAAAGGTGAAGGAACTGGACGAATCCATACAGACTGCCTATGTTACTTCATTTGCCTACGGAAATGTCAATGCGCTGGCAGCAGCGGACTATTTCAGCATAAAGACCGGAAGCCTGAACGACGCGCTGGTCTCCGGGATCCACAACGCAGGCAAGCAGGTGCTGGCCTGGACGGTGAACAGCCGGTATATGATGCATGAGATGATCGAAATGCAGGTGGACAATATCATCACGGACGATGTAGCTCTTGCAAAGACGACCGTAGGAGAGAGCCGGACGACGGACGCCGTATGGACCTATGTACGATGGCTGAGACATCTTTTCCGCTTCCGGTGAAAACTCTTCTGATTTCGGTAAAAAAATGTTGACAATGGTGAAAGGGCATGTTATCTTTTACAAGATGACTGCCGAAGACAGCAGGTGCCGTATGGCGTAAGTTGAAATCGCCTGCCGAGGAGTACAAGTTCTTTTTTGAATGGATTTGTGTGCCCCGTATCTTCGGATACGGGGTTTTTTCTCATTCTTCGCGGCATCTTCAAATCTATAAGGAGGTGCACCATTCATGGCTTACACAGCAAAGAAGACGGAAGAGAAAAAGCCGATCATTGCCGAGATTTCCTCTGCAATCGAAGGCGCTCAGTCTGTGGTGCTGGTTCACTACTCTGGTATTAATGTAGAAGCTGATACCGAACTCCGTAAGGAGCTCCGTGAAGCTGGAATCACCTACAAGGTGTACAAGAATACCATGCTGAACTTTGCATTCAAAGGCACAGAGTTTGAGCCTCTTACGAAACATCTGGAAGGCCCGAATGCGATTGCTGTTTCAAAAGTAGACGCAACCGCACCGGCAAGAATCATTTCCAAGTACAACAAGAAAGCCCCGACTCTTAAGATGCTCGCAGGCGTCGTAGAAGGCGGCTATTATGACGAAAAATCTGTTGCGGCTCTTGCAACGGTTCCGTCAAGAGAAGAACTTCTTGGAAAACTGCTTGGAAGCATTCAGTCTCCGATCACCAATCTGGCACGTGTTCTCAATCAGGTGGCAGAAGCCAAGGGCGGAGCTGGCGAGGCAGCTGCAGAGTAATCTGTTTCCTGTCCAATTCGTATTTTAAATCAAACAATATCAGGAGGAAATGAAAATGGCAAAGTTAACGACTGCTGAATTTATTGAAGCTATCAAAGAGCTGTCCGTACTGGAACTGAATGAACTGGTAAAAGCATGTGAAGAAGAGTTTGGCGTATCTGCAGCAGCAGGTGTTGTTGTAGCAGCAGCAGCTGGCCCGGCTGAAGAAGCTGAAGAGAAGACCGAGTTCGACGTAGAGCTGACAGA
>CACZSG010000106.1 GCA_902783665.1 uncultured Lachnospiraceae bacterium
CCGAAGGACATTCTGGAAGCGGTGTCCCGCGCCATGGAGCAGCTGAAAAAGAGACGTTATGAAGAACAGATCGTACAGCAGCATGAGGCCGATCTGGACGGGATCCGGATGGAAAAGCAGGTCTCCCGTTACTTCCGCGGAATCGACGGCCAGCTGATGACGGTGCTTCTAGACATGGCGGAGAATTATCCGCAGGACATTTCTCTGAATTTTTTTGCCGACAAATATCATTTTTCCATCTCCTATCTTTCCAAACTTTTCAAACGTGAGACCAGCTACAATTTCATCGATCTGCTGAACGCCATGCGTATCCTTCACACCATCTTTCTGCTGGAAAACACCGGTGAGCGCATCGGAGATGTCAGCGAACAGGCCGGTTTCCGTGATTCCAGATATTTCAGCCAGCTGTTTCGCAAAGTCACAGGCTGCACGCCCAGAGAATACCGCAGTGAAATACAGAAACGGAAAAAATACAATCTGATGCTGATCCTGGAACAGATAAAGGAGAAAAAATGAAGGCCTTAAGTGTCCGCGCCAAAATCCTGACCGCATTCACCGTGGTCAGTCTTATATGTACCCTGGGGATCTCCTTCCTGGCACTGACCGTTTTCTGGCAGCGCTTCAGCCGCGTAACTGGTGCCTATCTGAATGATGTGACGATGCAGAGCACCGTCAACATGAAAAAAGAACTGACGGACATCGAAGACATGAATGTCCGGATTCTGTCAAGCAGTACCGTACAGGAACAGCTTCGGAGGGTGAACGCCGGGAAATCCACTTCCTTCCAGCTGCGCGGGATCCGTGAGACCATCCTCCGGGAACTCGAGCAGATAACACTGTTCGGCGGATCCAGTATTTCCCTTAGCGTCTTCTCCCTGGATGGTACGGAATTCACCGTACACCGCGTCACAGGGAAGCCTGTTCAGCGCATTTTCCCAGAAGATGAAATCTATGAAGCCAACGGCAGCACACTGTGGGGGCTCGTCCCCGACACTCAGGATATCTGCGTGTCAAAAGCCATTCTGGACCTGAACACCATGATGCCGCTTGGATATATGAATATCGTCTATTCCAACACATTTTTCAGAGAGATCATTGAAAACCGCGCAAGTGAATATTCGTGCTCTTCCTATCTCCTGGATAACAGTGGTCAGATCATATCCACGAACCGTGAAGAAATGACAGGCTCGGAATTTCCCGTTTTTGCCGGTCTTCAGGAAACAGAAGCACCGCTGGGCCAGGATATCATATATGGAGAGCGCTCCTTCTTGTATGAAGGGGATCTGCTGCCGAATGGCTGGACCATCGTAGAGACTGTCAGTGTTCGTGAATTCTATAAAAACATCACACAGATCATCGGTATCATTCTTCTGATCGCCTGTGCTTTTCTGACCATCGGCCTGCTTGTGATCTGGCGTGTCACGGGTCGTGTGCTTCAGCCCACACAGGAGCTTCTTCGAAGCATGCAGCAGTTCGGGCAGGGAGACCTCACCTGCCGTGTGGAGATCCGTTCAAACGACGAAGTGGGCCTGATCGGCAAAGAATACAACGCCATGGCGGACAATATCGAGCATCTGATCCGCCAGGTCTATGAGATGGAACTTGCCGGAAAGCAGTCCGAACTTGATTTTCTGCGCATGCAGATCAATCCCCATTTTCTGTACAACACGCTGGATACCATCGGCTGGCTGGCCTTTGCCGGCGAGACCGACCAGATCTCTGAGGTAGTGGTGGCTCTTGCGGAGCTGCTGCGTGCCATGGTGAAAAGTGAGCGCTTTATCCCCATCGAGGAAGAAATGCACTCTGTCAGGGATTACCTTCTGATCCAGGAACGACGTTTCGGCGACAGAATCTCCGTCGAATATGAGCTTGATCCTTCTGTCATGCAGTACAAGATCCCGAATTTCATTCTGCAGCCGCTTATTGAGAATGCCATCATACACGGCCTGGAACCCAAGGTTGACAAGGGTCGTATCCTCATCAGGATCACGGATGCCGGCAATGTCATTCATTTCAG
>CACZSG010000107.1 GCA_902783665.1 uncultured Lachnospiraceae bacterium
CGTCTTTGAACCTTGCGGCGTCTGGCGCCGCGTAAACGAAAGGGGACATCTGACTGTGGCCGCAATCTCCAACGACTGGCTTGAACCTCTGAAGCCGGAATTTGCAAAACCATATTACGCGAAGCTGTACCGGACAATTCTGGACGAATACCGCAGCAGAGAGATATATCCTCCTGCGGATGATATTTTTAACGCGTTTTCATTTACGCCTCTTGAAAAGGTAAAGGTGGTCATTCTGGGCCAGGATCCATACCATGAACCGGGCCAGGCACACGGTCTCTGCTTTTCGGTGAAACCCGAGGTGGAGATACCGCCTTCTCTTGCCAATATATATAAAGAACTGCATGAAGACGTGGGGTGCCGGATCCCCAACAACGGTTACCTGAAAAAATGGGCCGACCAGGGCGTGCTGATGCTGAATACCGTTCTTACCGTACGTGCCCATCAGGCAAATTCCCACAGAGGGATCGGGTGGGAGAAATTCACCGACGCAGCGATCCGGGTTCTGAACCAGGTGGACCGCCCGATCGTGTTCCTGCTGTGGGGAAGACCTGCGCAGATGAAAAAGAGCATGCTGACCAATCCGAAGCACCTGATCATTGAGAGCGCACACCCCAGTCCCTTGTCCGCGTACCGGGGATTTTTCGGAAGCAGGCCTTTTTCCCGGACCAACCGTTTCCTTCAGGAACATGGAATGAAGCCGATTGACTGGCAGATAGAGGATGTATGATGAAAAAAAGATATGAAAAGAACTCAGATGTGCCGTTTCTGAAAAGAAAAGGCGTGTCCCTGTCCCCGGCCACCTATGGGATCGATGCCCTTGGCGCCATGGCACAGGGACTGTTTGCGTCCCTGCTGATCGGGACGATCCTGTCGACGCTGGGTGAACAGACCGGCATCGATATTCTTGTTGTCATCGGGGGATATGCCAAGGAGGCCACGGGCGCTGCCATGGCCGTTGCCATCGGATATGCGCTGAAGGCACCCCAGCTGGTGCTGTTTTCGCTTGTGGCGGTTGGACAGGCCGCGAATGCCCTGGGCGGTGCCGGAGGCCCGCTGGCTGTGTATTTTGCCGCCGTCCTTGCAAGTGAATGCGGAAAGATCGTCTCCAAAGAGACGAAGATTGATATTATCGTCACGCCAACGGTCGCCATCGGAACAGGGGTCCTGTTTTCAATCGGATGCGCGCCGGCCATCGGCAGAGCAGCCAGTTCTGTCGGAGGGGCGATCATGTGGGCAACGGAACTGCAGCCGCTGTTCATGGGAATCCTGGTATCCGTCCTGGTGGGGATCGCCCTGACACTGCCCATCAGCAGTGCCGCCATATGTGCGGCTCTCGGCTTGACGGGGCTTGCCGGAGGAGCCGCGGTAGCTGGATGCTGCGCCCAGATGATCGGCTTTGCCGTGATGAGTTTTGGTGAAAACGGATGGGGCGGCTTTTTTGCCCAGGGCATCGGGACATCCATGCTGCAGATGGGAAATATCGTACGGAATCCGCGGATCTGGATCCCGCCCATTCTGGCATCGGCGGTCACCGGTCCGCTTGCCACCTGTCTTTTCGGGATGCAGATGAACGGAGCGGCGGTTGCCTCCGGAATGGGGACCTGCGGTCTGGTAGGACAGATCGGTGTCTATACGGGATGGCTGTCGGATATTGCCGCGGGAACAAAAAGCGCGGTCACTGTGACTGACTGGGTTGGCCTGGTCCTGATCTGTTTTGTACTGCCGGCAGTGCTGACGCCTCTGTTCGCAGCTCCGCTGCGCCGGATGGGCTGGATCAGAAAAGGGGATATGAAACTGGAACTTTAAAGGAGGAACATGAATTGTCCAAGATTGGTGTTTTAGGCGCGGGTACCTGGGGAATGGCTCTGGCCCGCATGCTTTCCAACAGCGGAAATGAGGTAATGGTGTGGTCCGCTCTGCCGCAGGAAGTACGTCAGTACGATGAACAGCGCCGGCATCCGAACCTGCCGGGAATGATCATTCCGGATGAGATCAGGTTTACGGACAGCATCGCTGAAGTCTGCTCCGAAAAAGATCTCCTGCTGTTCGCGGTTCCTTCTGTCTATGTCAGGACAACAGCGGAAGCCGCAAAACCGTACATCCCGGCGGGCCAGATCATTGTGGATGTGGCGAAAGGAATCGAACAGAATACCCTGTTCACCATGACGGAGATCATTGAAGATGTCATCGGGAGCGGGTTTCATCTGGTGGCGCTCTCCGGACCTACACATGCGGAAGAAGTGGCGAAGGATCTTCCCACCACCATTGTTTCCGCAGGAAAGGATCCCAGAACGGCCAGGACCGTACAGGATATTTTCATGAATACCTGTATGCGTGTATACACAAATCCCGATATCAAGGGAGTGGAACTCTGCGGAGCCATGAAAAACATCATAGCGCTTGCCGCGGGCATTTCGTCCGGACTTGGATACGGGGATAATGCGAAAGCGGCCATCATCACGCGAGGGATGGCGGAGATCACCAGACTCGGCCTTGCCATGGGATGCCAGGAACAGACTTTCTCAGGGCTGGCCGGTATAGGTGACCTCATCGTAACGGCCACCAGCATGCACAGCCGCAACAACAGGTGCGGCATGCTGATCGGGCAGGGAGTTCCTGTCAGGGAAGCCGTCGGGAAGGTCGGCATGGTCGTTGAAGGGATCAATGCACTTCCGGCTGCCATGGAGCTTTCAGGTGCCTACGAAGTGGAACTGCCCATTTCGGAAGCGGTCAACCGCGTGGTACGGGAGGGATATGACCCTCTGCGCATGTTCAATGAACTGATGGAGCGTGATAAAAAGGCCGAGAGCTATCGCTGATAAAGACGGTAAGGGGGCGTTGAAGATATGTTTACGAAAAAAAAGAAAGATGAACCTGTTTTTGTGGACGGCATCAACGAGAAATCTGCGCAGGTGCAGATGCCGGAAGCTTCAGAGGAGACTCCGGCCGACAGCGTGCCGGCAGAAATAGTCTCTGAAGATATGGTTCAGGAAGAAGCACCGGAGAAGAGTCCTTCCGGGAAGACTGCAGAGACACCGGAAAAAAAGACGGACGGGAAAAAGAAAAAAGGGAAGGGAAGAAAACCCGTATATCTTGAGGAGATACCCGAAGAGGAACTTGATGAGCGGGAGAAGGCCCGCATAAGAAGATATAAAAGAAGAAAGAAGGAAATGCGGCGGGTCAAGGTCCTGCTGGCCCTTTTTGTCCTGCTGATCCTGGCAGGCGGCGCCACGGGCGGTTATTTCTATCTGCTGAGCCAGGGCATCGATGTCATTTCGGAAGTGAAAAACAAAGGGATCGTACAGGGGACCGCTTCCCTGTTCGGAAATGGCGGCAGCGGAGAAAAAGGATCCGACGCGTCTGCAGCGAAGACGGAGGATGTGACCCAGGCCCAGACCGCAGAGGAACAGCCGGCCGGGGAGGCAGAAGACGGCGGGCAGACAGCCCAGGCAGCCGTACAGGCCGAGACGCCTGCTCCCGTCCAGACTGAAGCGCCGGAGCCTGCTTCCGAAGCCGTACAGGCTGCTGCCGGCAACGAAGAGGTGCTTGCGCAGGCAGAACTGATGCGCATGCAGTATGATTATGACGCCGCCATCGCCCTTCTGAAAGCGCAGGAAGGGTATGAGACC
>CACZSG010000108.1 GCA_902783665.1 uncultured Lachnospiraceae bacterium
ACGCCCCAGAGCTGGTGGAAGGTATTCATGTTGAACGGAAGATTGTACAGCTGGTCCTGATAGACGGCAACCGGAGAATTCACAAAGGAATGGAACGGTGTGATCTTGTTGACATAGTCCCAGATCTTCTTATCGCTGGTGTGGAAGATATGCGCGCCGTATTCGTGGACCTGAATTCCGTCCCGGTTCTCCGTATAGACGTTCCCGCCGATATGGCTTCTCCTGTCTATGACGAGACAGCGCTTCCCGACCTTCTTCATCTCGTTGACAAAGACCGCGCCGTAAAGCCCGGCGCCGACCACCAGATAATCGTAAGGTTTCTTCTGTTCGCGCAGTTTTGCTCGCTTTGCTTCCTTCTTCTCCCTGGACAGCCGTTCCTGCTCCGCCTGGTAGCAGTCGCAGACCTCGTTGGAAGGGCCGATCATGCGGACCTGGCCTTTGTCCAGCCACACAGCGTTCTTGCAGAGACGCTTCACGTTTTCATTGTTGTGGGAAACAAACAGCAGTGTTGTCCCGCCGGAGAGCATCTGCTGCATCCGTTCATTGCAGCGCTTCCGGAACTGGTAGTCCCCTACTTCCAGAACTTCATCCACGATCAGGATCTCGGGATCCACCATCGTCGCCACCGCAAAGCCCAGCCGGGCCTTCATGCCGGAAGAGAAATTCTTGATGGGGGAATCCAGGAACTTTTTGATATTGGCAAACTCCACGATCTCGTCAAAATGCTCTTCCATAAAGGCTCTGGAGTGGCCGAGCACCATGCCGTTCATATAGATGTTCTCTCTGGCTGTCAGGTCCTTGTCAAAACCCGCCCCCAGCTCGATCAGCGGGGCGATGCGTCCGCGCACCTTCACTTCCCCTTTATAGGGCTGCAGAATGCCGCTGATGGTCTTTAACAGTGTAGACTTGCCGCATCCGTTCACCCCGATGATCCCCCAGGATTCACCCCGGTTGATCTTCAGCGAGACATGCTGAAGCGCAAGGAATTCCTGGAACATCAGCTCTCTTTTGACCAGCTTGATGGCATATTCCTTCAGGTTGTCCGTCTTCTGGGCCTCCAGGTTGAACCGGATCGTTATATCATTTACTTCGATAATTGGATTTTCCATACAGTTCCTTTCATGGAATCAGATATACAGAATGAATTTGTCTTTGGACTTCTGGAAGAAGTACACGCCGATCGCCAGCATCAGAAGGGCGGCGCCCCAGCCGGCTGCCACATTCTTCCACCAGGGCAGGTGCCCCGAGTAGATGAGGGCCCGCATCTGGGCAACATAAAAATACAGCGGGTTGCAGTGTTTGATCAGCCACTGCAGCCAGGGTGCTTTGTTCAGCCGCTCGATCGGATAGATGATAGGCGTCAGATACAGCCACGCTGTCAGGACGGCCGCATAGATATGCTGGATATCCCGGAAGAACACATTGGCCTGTGCCAGGAAGAAACCAAGTCCGCAGCAGAAAATATACACCTGCAGGAATACGAACGGCGAAAGCAGGATGGTCCAGTAAAATCTGGCTCCGGTCACAAGCATGACAATAAACAGAGCCCCCATGGACAGCAGCGTGTCTACCAGACAGCTGGTGATCTTGGCCAGCGTAAAAATATACTTCGGTATATATACCTTTTTCAGCAGCGAGGCATTGTCCACCACGGATTTCATGCCCCCTGTCGTACTCTGTTTCAGAAAATCATAAAGGATACGTCCGGTCAGCAGGTAGACAGGATAGTTTGCGATATTCTTCTGGAACATGGTCGAGAAGACAATGGTCAGAACGACCATGATCAGCAGCGGATTCAGCACGCTCCAGACATACCCCAGAAAGCTGCGCCTGTACTTCAGCTTCAGGTCTCTGGACACAAGCTCGTCGATCAGGTCGCGATACTTGTACAATGTTTTGATACGATAAACCATCAGGTTCATGCAGTTCCTCCAATCATGTTTTTCATAAAACTTGATTATAGCAAATCCTGTCTGTCTTTTCAAATCCCTGCAAAGATTTCAAGACCGGCACGTAAAGATTTCAAGACCGGTCACACCGCCTTCCGCGCTGCCCATCTTTTCTCCACATATGCGAACAGCTTCAGCCTGCCCGCCTCGATCAGTCCGCACACCGCAAAAATACTAAGGCAGATCAGCAGGATCTTCACGGGGTATTTCCAGGTCATATAGAAGGATTTTGTCTGGGTGGCCGCGAAGATGCGGTTCCAGATGATGCCCCGCAGCACACGGTGTTCATGGATCATGTAGACGCCGAGCGTCAGGGACGCGATGTAGTTGATCAGCTTTGAGCTGAATTTCAGGTCACGGAAAAACAGCAGCAGGCAGACACCCTGAAGAATGACCAGGATGTTGTCGTTTGTTCCCTGGGTCACCCGGTAGGCCGGGAACCGGTAGCGCAGAAAAACGTTGAAACAGTTGATTGCAAAGAAAATAACCAGGAACCTCGCCCGGGCTTTTTCCTGCCCCTTGACATGAAGCCGCAAATAGCCGCCCAGCATATACATGTAGACCGCGCCGTAAAGACCTTTTCCGCCGCCTTCGGAGGCGATCACCTGGCTCAGCGTGACATATTTCTGCAGCACTTCAAAGCGGGTGAGCATGGGAAGGATGGAGAAGAATACCGTGCTGACGGCCAGCAGGACCTGGTACTCTCTCTTTGACAGTCCGTTCAGAGCCCGGTTCAGGTAGGGGCTGAAAAGCTGCAGGAGCACATACAGCGTCATAAAATACCATTCGCCGGAAATAAGCGGAATGAACATCCGGACGATCTGGACTTTTCCCAGATCCCAGACGCCGAAAATCTGGCCGGAAAGCGGGATCAAAAAAGCATAGAACAGCATGACCCGGTAATACTTTCCGATGCGTCGCACCGATGCAAGAATCGACCGGCGCGATGTCACGGAAAAGTATCCGGACAGAAGCATAAAGTTGTAAACTGGTCCTCTGCACATCAGCCAGATATTCCAGTAAAACAGCGCATGGTTCGGCCCAAGCGAGCTTCTGGCAATGCTGGAATACTTGCCCTTTGTGCATACATGCAGGAAGATCACCTGCAGCATCAAAATGATACGAAGCAACTCTACTCCCGACTGTCTTGCTTTTCCATGGTCCATTATTATTTACCCTCTATCTCCAGGTCATCTTTTCCTTGGAGTACTCCAGCATCTTCTGATAGATCCTGGCGCAGCTCCCGTTGTCAGAGAAGGCAAAGAAATCATCTGCCCGTTTTCTATATTTTTCAGGCATCTCGCAGTTTTCCTGCATATACCTGCATAATGTGTCGATCAGTTCTCCCGTTGTACGGCAAATCTCGCCGAACCCCATGCTCTCGTAGAAGAAAGCGCCTTCCTCATAGTGCTGGGGCAGGTCGTGATGGTGGAAATAGACCACCGGCTTGCGCATATAGGCGAAATCGAACTGCACGCCAGAGAAATCCGTGATCAGAAGAGCCCCCTCGCAGAACAGGTCCTCGTAGCTCATCTCCCCAAGAGACGGGATGAACTCGACCTGGTCGTTTTTCTGGAAATCCTCCAGCTGGGGACTGATTACCGGGTGCAGAATATATTTGATCTTATACCCGTATTTTTTCGCCGCTTCAAGGAACCTCTCGTTGTTTACCAGGCCGTTGTAGACACGGTAGTAATCCGTTTCCTTAAAAGCAGGGTTGTAATCCCTGGCGTAGCTTCCGCTGTGTTTGATGGGAATGGCGATCTGCATGCGCCAGGTGGGCGACAGCAGGATCACTTTTTCCGCACGGTTCTTCAGGCCGTCATATCTGGGAATTCCCGTCAGGAACAGGTAGTTCCTGCCGTAGCCCAGGTAATCGTATGCCGGCTTGGACAGGTTCTCGATCTCATATTTGGATGCGCAGAAATACAGCTTTGTATTGTCCTTGGTCCGTTTCTGCCCCACCGCCAGCTTCTGTACAGACAGGCCGTGCTGCACACAGGCCACGTCCAGCTTCACCCGGCCGCGGATGGCCAGAGAGTCCTTGAACAGATAATCGTTGAAGGCAAAAATACGGGAATTGGAGGCGATCACAAGGTCCGCGTTCAGAAAGACCAGCTTATTCTTCAGGCTGCCTCTTTTCAGCGGACGATACCCCTCTTTTCTGAGGCGCCTGTCATCGATGGTCCCTTCATCCATCAGGTAATAGCATTTTATGCCGTCCTTCTGCCTGTCCGCATATTTGTAGATATACTCGGAACAGTCGCCTCCCTTGTAGATCTTGTCCTGGAACAGCCAGATCTTCCTGTGCATGAACCAGGGCTGAAGGATATAGTTCAGCAGTTCCACCCAGAACGCTTTTCTGTAATAGCCGCCCTTGACCAGCCACAGCTGTCTCAGGAAGCGAAGCTCTTTATAGGCCAGCACCAGATGGTTCTTCCTGCGGACATGGATCCCTTTCTTATTCCAGAAGGCGTAGTACTTTCCGAACCTCCAGCAGCTGTAAATGAAGTCCTTCGAAAAACGGCTGAAGTCCCCGGGAAAGGAAAATGACATCCTGCATTCTTCCTTTCCTTTTTTCAGATAAATGTTCAGGGTCTTCTCTGAGGTAAGTCCTTCCACGGGAATGGTAAAGTGCATGGTCTTCATGCGCGAAAAGGTAATGCCGAACATTTTGGCCTGCGCATAGATCTGATTGTAGACCGGACAGATCTCTTCCTCTCCGAACCGACACACCACCTCCAGATCTCCGTCCGCATAAAAGTCGTCGATGGATCCGTCCAGTTCCAGCTTTCCGTCCATGTAATCCAGAAGATCGACTGAAAAAAGTGTCTCGATTTTGTCCGCGAACAGTTCTCCATCGCAGTAAAGAGAGATTTTTCCATGACTGATCTTCACCTCCGGATACCACAGGAAATCCTGTTTTTTGATACGGACATCGAAGATCCTGTCCCGCAGCCCGGTCTTACAGGGATTCTGGGTGAGATCAGCCAGCCGGCTGACCGGAATAAAGCGGTATACCTCTGACAGCAGCGACATGTATTCACGTGCCTCTTCACGTTCGAACACATGCTTGTGACGGAAATTCAGGTTGGACTGCAGCCGCATATGGACCATATAGACGGCCAGACTCTTCAGGTAGGAAGCACCGTCCCTTTCCCCCGGGACATACGCTTCCAGCGCGGGCAGCAGAAATTCCTTAACAGAGCTGTAATACCAGTCCCGGTCCGCAGAATAAGGATTATATCTGGGGTCGCATTCCCGTCTTCGGGCATAACGCATCAGAAGAGAGCCTTCAAAGTAATACTCCGGATGCTTCTCCAGCAGCTGAAGCAGAATCTTCTTCTCTGCTTCAGGGCCTTTTTCCTCCAGCGCCCCGGCCTGTATCAGATATTCCGTGCGGAACAGGATCCCGTGCAGCTCCGTCGGGAACATCACAGGCATCTGACCGTTGGCAGCGCTCAATTTCCCGCTCACCTTCGCCAGATGAAAGTACGGTGTTTCCGACTGGAAAAGATAAAGGCTTTCCGCAGAGGGCATGGCAAAAGCCGCCGCAGGATCTTTCAATTTTTCCGCAAGCAGCGCTAACAGGTCCTCAGGCATTTCATCGCCTTCGTCCAGAAAGATCACAAACTCCCCTTCCGCTTCTTTCAGGCCGGCCAGGGATTCTTTTCTGGCCTGCTCGTCCGAATCGGATTTTGTCCTTATCACCTGAAGTTTGTCCTGCGGATAGTTCTGTGAGAATGCTGGTGCCGGCGCTTCAAGTTCCGTATTGTCCGATATGATCACGGTGATCACATCTTTTTTTAAGTCTAATTGCGTACTCATCTTATTTCTCACCAACTGCCGGCTGTTTCCGGGGAGGCATCCCGAAAACGATCCGGTTAACGATTTCAATTTTACCAAGATAATAGATCAGGATGCTGATCACAATAAAAAGGAGAACTCCCAGGGCATAGTACGTCAGCGTTCCTTTCGGAGCAAACTGAGCCGCCAGGTTTTTCCCCTCCACATGGTACAGGTAGACCGGGAGGGAGTTTCTTCCAAGGAACTCCAGCACACGGCACCGGGGAATCTTCACGGTCATCAGCAGATCGATCAGGGAAACACACAGGAACGTATTGCCCAGAAGATACATGCCTCTCTCCCGTCTGGGATAATTTTCCCAGAACAGCCAGATGGTATAGGCCACGCAGGCGATCGTCACAAGCAGGACCACCCAGCGGATCTTTCCCGGCAGGATCCTCTGTTTCCTGTCATAGAGGTTTCTCATAAAGATGCCTAGAGGAAAGAAAAAGAAGTTATAACAGCGGAAATCGTAGGCAAAAATGTCCAGCAGCGTTCTCAGCTGCGGAATATGTGCCGCCTTTCTGGCAATTGCAAAACGGGAATTGATGCTGATCAGCAGCGCGATTCCCAGCAGGAGGCCCCAGCGAAGGCGCGTCTTTCCGAAAATCTTCCAGATCACGCATACGATCGCAATATAAACAAGAAATCCGGGAATATACCACAGATGATAATACGGATACCAGAATGCCTTCAGAAATCCGGCGGCCGTAACTTCCGTATTTAAAGACAGGTAATAAAAGACAACTGCAATAATCCAGGGGAATATCATTCTGCTCCAGTATTTCCGGGCCAGGCGTCCTGCATTCAGATCCATCTTCTCTATTCGGAAAAGAAAGCCGGATATAAAAAAGAAAAGCGGCATATGAAACGCATATATGACATATCTGGCAAAAGTAGTCCTTCTTACTCCCGGGATCATATGCCCCCAGAACACAATGATGATCAGAATTCCTTTCGCAAGATCAATGGTGTTCCAGCGGGGCCGGTTGCTCTCCATGTAGATCAGTCTCCGTTCTAATAAAGGATGAAAGGCAGGGAATGCTCAGTGAGCATCCCTGCCCTGTACTAAGGGCCTGCTGCGGCCCTTTATATACGTTGCTCTGAGCCTTCGGTCATTTCTTCCCTTTCAGTTTCAGGAACGTCTCAATCAGTTTTACCGAGCCGTCGATTCCCAGCACATCGCTCTCGATGCACAGGTTGTAGCTGGAAGCTACGCCCCATTTCTTTTCGGACTGGAAGTTGTAATAGCTGGCTCTCTTCTTGTCC
>CACZSG010000109.1 GCA_902783665.1 uncultured Lachnospiraceae bacterium
GGATGGAAAACTATGTCCTGAAGGCAATATTCGCAAATGATGAAACACTGGATACGGCAGGTCTGCAGGAAGCCTATCACAGCGCCTGCATTGCCTATGTGAAGGCATTGATCGGGCAGGTGGAGCTGCGCAGACTGGACAAGGCCGATACGGCCGCGTTCACGGAAGAGTTTGAAAAATACCGCCTGGCCCGGGAAACCTACGAACAGCTTGGCTCCACCTGGCAGGGTGAGGTCACAGATTCGTACAAACTGGATGCTGCCCGTGTGATCCTGCTGATCCAGGGAATCGATGAAACCAAGCTGCAGGAAGAAGTGATCTCCCAGATCGAGGAAGCCAGGGATTACTTCCAGGCACTTTCCCCCGAAGCCAGGGAACTGGTGTGGAATGCGGAAGCACTGCAGACCATCATGGATAAATATGGGGTGAAGTTCGAAGAGGAGACAGAGACACAGACGAATTTCGACTTCGGAGGAGACTTCGGTGATGTCGGCGGCGATGTCGAAGAAGGCTACACGGCGGAAGAACTCCGCGAAATGATCGACGATCTCAAGAGCCGCATCAAGAACAAAGAGCTGGATATCCGCGAGAAAAATCTTGAACTGGAGCAGGCGCAGCGCGTTGTGGATGGAAAAGTGGTCAAGAGCGCGCTGAACGGCGTGGTCTCCAGCATCGGCAGTTCCGACGGCACTTCCGGGGACGATTATTTTGTGAGGATCACCGGAACGGACGAACTGTATGCGCGAGGAGCCATGAACGAACTTTCCCTCGCGGAGATAGAAGTCGGGGATACCATTTCCGGAACGATGGACAGCAGCGGTTACTCCTTTACCGGAACCATAAAATCCATTTCAGAGTATCCCGGCAGCAGCAACTCATGGGGATGGGGAAGTGAGAACACCAATGCTTCCTACTATGAGTTCATCGCCCTTGTGGATGATCCGCAGGATGTGGATGAGGGGGATGCACAGATCAAGCTGACGGCAGAACCGAAGGACCCCGCAAGTCAGCTTGTGATCCCGATATACCTCGTCAAGACGGATTATGACGGAAAAGACTTCGTGATGATCCAGGGGGAGGACGGCCTGCTGAAAAAACAGCGCGTCGTGACAGGAAAGACCTATTACGGCTATGCGGTCGAGATTCTGGAAGGCCTTTCCAATTCGGACCTGATCGCCTTCCCATATCCGAAGAACGCGGTGGAAGGAGCACCCACGAAAGTCGTAGATCTGCTTGAAGAGTCCTGACGGGAGGTTTCCCGGCCGGACCGAAGCAGCTGGAAAGGAATGTAGAATTTGCTTGAAAACTTAAGACTGTCGTTTCAGGGAATCTGGTCTCATAAGATGCGTTCTTTTCTGACGATGCTTGGCATAATCATAGGAATTGCTTCCATTATTGCCATCGTGTCCACCATCAAAGGGACCAACGACCAGATCAAGGAAAGTTTGGTTGGTTCCGGAAACAACGCAGTGAATATAAAAATGTACCAGAGCGGCTACGAGGTCAGTATCTATTCCTCCTCGGATATTCCCTTCGGATTCCGGGAGGTGTCCGATGCCACAAAGGAAAAGATCCTTGCGCTGGATACCGTGGAAAAGGTGACCTGCTATAATGAGCGGGAAATGTCCAACAGTACGTTCTACCAGAACAAGGCACTGACGGATGCAAAACTGATGGGCATCGATACAAACTACTTCAGTACCTGCGGATACAGGCTGAAGACGGGCCGGAATTTCATTGCCGACGATTTTGCCAAATTCAGAAAAGTCCTGATCCTGGACGAGACGGCTGCAAAGAACATGTTCGGCGAAGAGAATCCTCTGGGGAAAACGCTTGAGATCAGTTCCGTGCCCTTTGTCGTGGTAGGTGTCGTTGCGGAGAATGCTTCCTCTCAGCCGGAGATTTCCAGTATTTCCCAGTATTACAATTACTCCAGCGATTCGACCGGAATCCTGTTTATGACGAAAGCGGCCTGGCCGATCGTCTATTCCTATGATGAACCGGAAAATGTGATCATAAAAGCCACCAGTACGGACGACATGGAGAAGGCCGGTCAGGATACGGCAGAGATCCTGAATGCCACCATCACCAAGGATAATTCGGAAGTGAAATACAAGGCGGAGAACCTGGCGGAACAGGCACGCCAGCTGCAGGATCTCAGCAACTCCACCAACATGATGCTGCTGTTTATCGCGGGAATCTCTCTGCTGGTAGGCGGAATCGGTGTCATGAACATCATGCTGGTATCAGTCACGGAACGTACCAATGAGATCGGCCTGAAGAAAGACATCGGTGCCAGAAAGGGGACGATCCTGGGACAGTTCCTGACAGAGGCGGCGCTGCTCACCAGTCTGGGCGGCATCATCGGGGTCGGGTCGGGCATCGGACTTGCGGAAGTGATCGGAAGAATATCGGGAATTCCGGTGGGCATCAGTATTCCGGCCTCTATCGTGGCGGTCGCGTTCTCCATGTTCATCGGAATCGTCTTCGGTTTCATGCCGTCCATCAAGGCGGCCAACCTGGATCCGATCGAAGCGCTTAGAAGAGAATAAATGAGTAAAAGTTCCGTATAGGAAAGAATAAAAGGGCTTGCGCGGCGCAGGCCCTTATGTTATACTATCAAAGTTGCGAAAGTAAACACGCGCGCTGACGATGGCGGTCGGTGCCCCGGGTTGCCGGCGGAATGAGATGACCGGCAGATGGGTCCCGCCAGAAGACAGAGGCGTGCGGAAGAAAAAACCAAAAAAGGAGACAGAAAAATGAGTGTTATTTCCATGAAACAGTTGCTCGAGGCAGGCGTTCATTTCGGACATCAGACCAGAAGATGGAACCCGAAAATGAAAGAGTACATCTACACAGAGCGTAACGGCATCTACATCATCGACCTGCAGAAATCCGTAGGAAAAGTTGACGAAGCCTATCGCGCAGTAGCAGACATCGCTGCAAACGGCGGAAACATCCTTTTCGTAGGAACAAAGAAACAGGCTCAGGACGCTGTTGCTACAGAAGCAGAGCGCTGCGGTATGTTCTATGTTAACGAGAGATGGCTCGGCGGCATGCTGACAAACTTCAAGACCATCCAGAGCAGAATCAAACGCCTGAAAGACATCGAGACCATGGAAGCAGACGGAACTTTCGATGTTCTTCCCAAAAAAGAAGTTATCCAGCTGAAGAAAGAGCAGGAGAAGCTGCAGAAGAACCTTGGCGGTATCAAGGAAATGAAGAAGATCCCGGATGCTATCTTCGTAGTAGACCCGAAGAAAGAGCGCATCTGCGTACAGGA
>CACZSG010000110.1 GCA_902783665.1 uncultured Lachnospiraceae bacterium
CTGACCGGATATAAGATCGATATCAAGAGCGAAACTCAGGCCCGTGAGTCCGGTGAGCTTCTGGAATATGAAGAAGACTACTACGACAATGAGGAAGAATACTATGAGGACTGGGAATACGACGAGAACGGCCAGCCGTATGATCCGGAAGCTGTATACTACGACGAGAACGGGTATGCGATTGATCCTGAAGGCACATACGATACTTATCAGGATGAATATGACGACGCAGCCCAGGAAGCGGAAACCGGTGAAGCAGTCCCGGAAGAAGCACCGCAGGAATCTGATCCGGAGAATCGTTAAGCGCTGACAGAGAGGAAGTAAGATGCCTCAGACAAAACATATTCCGCTGAGAAAATGTACAGGCTGTCAGGAAATGAAGCCGAAGAACACTATGATGCGCATTCTGCATACCCCCGAAGACACTTATGTGATCGACCGGACAGGCAGAAAAAACGGAAGAGGCGCATATCTCTGTCCCTCCATGGAGTGTTTTCTGAAAGCACAGAAAAACAGGGGACTGGAACGTTCGCTGAAAGGCAGGATCCCTCAGGAAGTTCTGGAAACACTGAAAAAGGAGATCGAAGCGATTGATGAAGGATGAAATTCTTTCCATGGCCGGCCTGGCAAGAAGGGCCGGAAGGATCGTATCCGGCGAGTTTCAGTGTGAACAGGCCATTAAGAAAGGTACCGCCATGCTGGTCCTTCTTGCCGGGGATGCCTCTGAAAATACACGGAAAAAATTCCGCAACATGTGTGAATACCGTAAAATCCCGCTCTGTGTTCATGGCACAAAGGAATCCATCGGTGAAGCACTGGGATGTACATTCAGATCTGTCGCGGCTGTCACGGACCCGGGGTTTGCGCAGTCTATAGAAAAGAAATATAAAACTAAGCAGGAAACAGCACTTTAATAATAAACAGATAAGTTTTAGGGAGAAGCAGTGAGCTTGGAAGAGAAAAGGAATTTGAATCAGACAGAAAGCAAAAAGGAGGAGGAACGCATGACGTCAGATCCGTCTAAGACTGGTGCAGTCACTCCTGGAGAAGCAGATGGAGCGGTTGCAAAACCCAAAAAGAAAAACATTGTTCAGGTATTCAGACCGCAGAACAGTAAAACGGGAATGGTAAAACCGGGAAGCCGGCCACGTCCACAGGGACAGGCCAGGCCCGGACAGCCGGGTGCTCCCGCACGTCCGGCAGGTGCTGCCAGACCCGGAATGCCTGTTCGTCCGGGACAGCCTCGTCCGGCGGCTCCGGGACAGCCTCGTCCGGCAGGTACAAGACCGGCAGGTACAAGACCGGCAGGTGCTCCCGTGCGTCCGGCCGGCACAAAGCCGGCAGCTCCGGCAGAATCTGCAGCTTCTGCTGTTCAGGCAGCCTCAACGGCAGCTGCGGCTCCGACACATTCCGCAGCTCCTGCAGCCCCCGTATCTGCGGCTCCGGTAAGCACTCCGGCAGCAGCACACACCAATGTTGCTCCGGAAAAAACAGCAGCCGTGCCTGTTAAGGAAGTGACCGCAGCTGAACATACATCTGTACAGCCGGTGAAAAAAGAAGCTGGCATTCCCCAGGCACCTGCAGCAAAACCGGCTGCAGAACAGAAAACAGCGGAACCGGTAAAAGCTGAGACCAAAACAGAGGTTAAGCCGGAGATCAAGGCAGAAGTTAAAACAGAAACTCCTGCTCCCAGAACAGCGCCGGAAGCAAGAACACAGGCTCCTGCACAGATCAGGACCTCCGAGAGTGCAGGACGCAGCTATAGTCAGACGGGAAGAACGGATCAGGGCGGACGCTCCCAGGACAGCGGAAGAAGTTTTGACGGAAACAGCCGTCCCCAGGGTCAGGGCAGAAGTTTTGACAATAACGGACGCTCCCAGGGCCAGGGCAGAAGCTTTGACGGTAACAGCCGTCCCCAGGGTCAGGGCAGAAGCTTTGACGGTAACGGACGCTCCCAGGGCCAGGGCAGAAGTTTTGACAATAATGGACGTTCTCAGGGCAGAAGCTTTGACGGCAACGGACGTCCTCAGGGCCAGGGCAGAAGCTTTGACGGAAGCGGACGCTCCCAGGGCCAGGGCAGAAGTTTTGACAGCAATGGACGTCCCCAGGGCCAGGGCAGAAGCTTCGACGGCAACGGACGTTCCCAGGGTCAGGGCAGAAGCTTTGACGGAAGCGGACGTCCTCAGGGCCAGGGCAGAAGTTTCGACGGAAGCGGACGTCCCCAGGGTCAGGGCAGACCTCAGGGCGGCAGACCCGGCGGATTTGCGAAATCGCAGGCCGACGCGAAGCCCATGGAAAAGGAAAGCCGCAAGAGAACAGAGCGCGGAGATCGTAACCGCGACGCAAAGGGTGAAAAGCTTGATCGTCTGGAGCAGACCGGAAGATCCGGCAAGAAAGGCGCTGCGCCTAAGACATCACAGCGGACCAACACCCGCGGCACCAAACCTGCACCCAAGCCTGAAGTTAAAAAAGAAGAGACAATTAAGAATATTACAATTCCTGAGACCCTGACGATCCGCGAACTCGGAGAGGCCATGAAAGTGCAGCCTTCCGAGATCGTAAAGAAACTGTTCCTGCAGGGTGTCATGGTAACAGTAAACGAAGAGATCGATTTCGACCGCGCGGAAGAGATTGCGCTTGAGTTCAACGTCATCTGTGAAAAAGAAGTAAAAGTCAATGTGATCGAGGAGCTTCTGAAGGAAGAAGAAGAGGATGAAAACTCCATGGTATCCCGTCCGCCTGTTGTCTGCGTTATGGGCCATGTCGACCACGGTAAGACTTCTCTGCTGGATGCCATTCGTGATACCCATGTGATCGACCGCGAAGCCGGCGGAATTACACAGCATATCGGCGCCTATGTGGTCAGCATCAACAACCAGAAGATCACTTTCCTGGACACACCCGGACATGAAGCCTTCACCGCTATGCGTATGCGCGGCGCGAACGCTACGGATATCGCCATCCTTGTGGTCGCCGCCGACGACGGTGTCATGCCGCAGACGATTGAGGCCATTAACCATGCAAAGGCTGCAGGTGTCGAGATCATCGTTGCCATCAACAAGATCGATAAACCTGCCGCAAATATCGACAGAGTAAAACAGGAACTCACCGAGTACGGTCTGATCGCGGAAGACTGGGGCGGCAGCACGGTATGCGTGCCTGTATCGGCCCATACCCACGAGGGAATCGACACGCTCCTTGAGATGATCCTTCTTACGGCTGAGGTGCTTGAACTGAAGGCCAATCCGAAGAGAAATGCCCGTGGTCTTGTGATCGAGGCACAGCTTGACAAGGGCAAAGGCCCTGTGGCTACCGTTCTTGTACAGAAGGGTACACTGCATGTCGGTGACCCGGTGGCTGCCGGATCCTGCTATGGTAAAGTCCGTGCCATGATGGATGACAAAGGACGCCGTGTGAAGGAGGCAGGTCCCTCCACGCCGGTGGAGATCCTTGGTCTTTCCGATGTTCCGAATGCGGGCGAAGTCTTCCTGTCTCTGGAAAACGAGAAGGAAGCACGCAGCTTTGCCGAGACCTTTATTTCCGAGGGCAGAGAGCGTATGCTTGAAGAGACGAAGGCCAGAATGTCCCTGGATGATCTGTTCTCACAGATCCAGGCCGGCAATCTGAAGGAACTGAACCTCATCGTGAAAGCTGACGTACAGGGTTCCGTTGAGGCCGTGCGCCAGAGTCTTCTGAAACTGTCCAACGAAGAAGTGGTCGTGAAGGTGATCCACAGTGGTGTCGGAGCCATCAACGAGTCCGACGTAACACTGGCATCTGCTTCCAACGCCATCATCATCGGTTTCAACGTCCGTCCGGATCCTGTCGCGAAGTCCATGGCAGAGCAGGAGAATGTGGATGTACGTCTGTACCGTGTCATCTATGATGCCATCAACGACGTGGAACATGCCATGAAGGGCATGCTCGATCCGGTTTACGAGGAAAAAGTGATCGGACATGCGGAAGTACGTCAGACATTCAAGGCTTCCGGCATCGGAACCATCGCAGGTTCCTATGTGCTTGACGGAACCATTCAGAGAGGCTGCAAGGTAAGGATCACCCGTGAAGGAAAACAGATCTACGAAGGTGCTCTTGCTTCCCTGAAGCGTTTCAAGGATGATGTCAAGGAAGTTAAGGCAGGCTACGAATGCGGCCTTGTATTTGATAAATTCAATGATCTGCAGGAGCTTGACCAGGTCGAGGCTTATATTATGGTTGAGGTACCGAGATAAAAATATGAGAAAAAACAGCATTAAAAACACAAGAATCAATGGGGAAGTTCTGAAAGAACTTTCCCATATCATTCAGAATGAAATTAAAGACCCGCGGATCGCGCCCATGACATCCGTTGTCTCCGTAGAAGTTGCCCCGGACCTGAAATCCTGCAAGGCCTACATTTCTGTTCTGGGAACAGCGGAGGAAGCGGCATCCACCCTTGAGGGACTGAAGAGTGCGGAGGGCTATATCCGCAGGGCTCTGGCAAAAAGCGTGAATCTGCGCAATACGCCGGAAATCCGTTTTATTATGGATCAGTCAATCGCTTACGGCGTAACGATGACAAAGCTGATCGATGAGGTGGTTAAGGACATCCCCGATCGTCCGGAAGAAGAGGAAATGTTATGAACGAGTCTTCTCTTGACCTGAAAAAAATCTGCAGCGGCATTCATACCGTCGGTATTGCCGGACATGTACGTCCGGACGGGGATGCTGTGGGCGCCTGTCTGGCCCTGCAGCAGTATCTTCAGACTGTAAATCCCCAGATCCGCGCGGATGTTTTTCTTGAAGCTCCGCCGTCAAAGTTCTCCCTTCTGAAAGGATTTGACAGAATTCTGGACGCTTCATCCTGCAGCCAGGTCTATGACCTTTTCTTTGCACTGGATATTGCTGACAGATCCCGGCTGGGCACGGCCGAAAGACTGTTCAGCAGTTCCCGTGAAACTGTGTGTATCGACCACCATATCAGCAATGCAGGGTTTGCCGGTCATAATCTTATCGTTCCAACGGCCAGTTCCACCTGTGAAGTTCTTACAGGTCTTATGGATGACGCCTTCATAACAACAGATACGGCTGTGTGTCTGTATCTCGGTATTGTTCATGATACCGGCGTCTTCCGCCATTCCTGTACCCTTCCCGAAACCATGGAGACCGCGGCCCGTCTGATGAGAAAAGGGTTTAACGCGAACCGTATCATCAACGAAACATATTACGACAAAACCTTCAATGAGAACCGGGTGATGGGGGCAGCGCTTTCCAGAAGTGAACGGTTTCTTGAAGACAGCCTGATCTTCAGCTATATCACCATGCAGGACATGCGTTTATATCAGGTAACGCCCGCCGGGCTTGACGGAATCGTCCAGAATATGATGAGCACCGTCGGTGTCGAAACGGCTGTCTTTCTTTATGAAGCAGAGCCGGAAAGCTGGAAGGTTTCCTTCAGATCAAGAGAACGGGTGGATGTCAGCCGCATCTGCCGGAGTTTCGGCGGCGGCGGTCATATCCGGGCTGCCGGCTGCAATCTGTCCGGAACCATAGAGAGTGTCAGGAATACCGTACTGAAAGCCGTTGAAGATCAGCTTCGACAGGTGTCCTGTTAGGAGAACGGATGGACGGAATCATAAACATATATAAAGAAACAGGCTTTACATCACATGATGCGGTCGCGAAACTGAGAGGGATCGTCAGACAGCGTAAAATCGGACATACAGGTACACTGGATCCGATGGCCGAAGGCGTTCTGCCGGTCTGCCTGGGCAATGCGACAAAGGCCTGCGAGTATCTTACAGATCATGAAAAGGAATACACAGCCGTCATGCGCCTTGGTGTTACCACGGATTCACAGGATGCCACGGGGACAGTGATCCGAACAACAGATCCTGGATGCACAGAGGAGCAGATACGCGCCTGCGTGAAGGAATTCGAAGGTGAACAGCTTCAGCTTCCTCCTATGTTCTCAGCTGTCTGGGTGGACGGAAAAAGGCTGTACGATCTTGCCAGAAAAGGAAAGACCGTTGAGCGGGAAAAACGCCGGATCATGATCCATGAAATCGAAGTACAGAGTATCTGTTTCCCGCTGGTCACCCTGCGTATTGTCTGTTCCAAAGGGACTTATATCCGTACGCTTTGCAACGATATCGGCGAAAGGCTCGGATGCGGTGCCATGATGGAATCTCTGCTCCGCACAAGGGTGGGGACATTTACCCTGGAAGAAGCAAAGACACTGCAGCAGATCGAACAGGCAAGAGACGAGAACAGACTATCAGATCTGCTTCTCCCCACTGACAGAATTTTCCTTTCTCTTCCTTCCATACAGGTTAGGGAAGAAGATGACCGTCTGGTAAAAAACGGTAATCCGGTTCCCGCACGGTACCTGAAAGAGAGCAGAAATGAATCTCCCGCAGCCTGCGGGCCGCACGACGGTATTGTACCTCTCGATCCCGACGGATGTGTGCGGGTCTATTTAAGCGACGGTTCCTTTACAGCCGTCTACCGGATGAACCGGAAAAGGGGCATGCTGATGCCCGAAAAAATGTTTATTTCAGAGGGATAAAATGATCTGTTTTGAAGGGACCACTTCATTTGAAACCCAGCTGCCTTCCGCCATCACTCTTGGAAAATTTGACGGACTGCACCTGGGACACCAGAAACTGCTGAATCATATCCGCCGGCAGAAAGAAAAAGGCCTGCAGGCGGTTGTTTTTATCATAGCGCCGGAAGGCAGGCCACGGCTTCTGACTGATCAGGAAGAGCTCGAAAAGCTGAAGGAGTTCGGAGCAGATGTCGTGATCTTCTGTCCTTTCGTTCCGGAGATCCTTCATCAGGAAGCGGAAGAATTTGTCGAAAATGTCCTGGTCAGACGACTGAAGGCTAAGGAAATAGTCGTAGGTCCGGACTTCCGTTTCGGCAGGAATCGTCAGGGAGACGATGAGACCCTTAAAAAGCTGTCCGGCAGATTCAGTTTTCATGTGACTGTGCTGGAGAAAGAAAAACTGGATGGCCGCGAGATCAGCAGTACATACGTCAGGGAGGCCATCGAGGAAGGAAACATGGAACTGGCGGAACGTCTGCTTGGCTATCCCTATTTTGTCAGCGGGGAAGTGCTTCACGGCAGGGCGCTCGGACGAACGCTGAATATACCGACAGCGAATCTGTCTACGGAAGAAAGAAAGATCCTGCCGCCCTTCGGGGTATATTTCTCACGGGTATGGATCCAGGATCAGGTCTGGCACGGTACTACAAATATCGGTATAAAACCAACTGTCGGGTCGGAGCATCCCGGTGTGGAGACCTATCTGCACGGGTTCAGCGGAAACATATACGGAGAACAGATGAAGGTAGAGCTTTTAAAGCTGATCCGGAGAGAAAGGAAATTTGACTCCGTGGAGGCACTGAAAAACCAGATGCAGTCTGATATTGCTGCGGGGGAGGCATTTGCCAATGAACGGTAGTATGTGGATGGCCAGTTTCTGGCTGTTTCTGGCCTGGGGAGCGTTTACCGGGTTTGCATTTTACTGCAGACGTCAGGAACTGAGTACCATCGGTTACAGACCGGTAGCCGAAGGAAAAGTAGTCGATATCCGCACCGAACCGGCCGGCGGAGACAGAAGCAGGGGAGAGTTCCACGATCTTCACTATGCAGTGATCGAGTTCTTCGCGGACGGAAAACTTTATTCGGTAAAAAGTCCGGAATCCGAATTTCCCAGCATCTATTATAAAGGACAGAAGCTGAATATCCTGTATCACAAAGAAGATCCGGAAGACTATGAGATCCTGAAGCCGGGACGCTGGAGCATGGGCGCAAAGGCCGCGAATGTTGTCTCCTTTCTCTTTCTGATCGGGGGACTGATCTGCTTTTTCCTTGCGGCACGCGGCTGAATGACAGAAAAAACCCGCAGAGAACGGACCAGATAACGCAATATCATGAAATTTTCAGCAGCTATTGACGTACAGAATATTTAATGGTATATTTTTTCAGTATGAGTTCAGCCAGCTCATAAACAGAACAGCCGATGCCCGGATTTCTGGATACTCCGACCGTTTTCCTGGTGTCTGGCGATTGACAAAACAGGAGGAAATAGAAAATGATTTCAAAAGAGAAGAAGACAGCGATTATCAACGAATACGCAAGAAAACCCGGCGATACCGGTTCACCCGAAGTTCAGATTGCAGTTCTGACTGCACGCATTCAGGAACTTACCGAGCACTTAAAGGCTAATCCGAAGGATCATCATTCCAGAAGAGGACTTCTGAAGATGGTCGGACAGAGAAGAGGACTTCTGGCCTATCTGAAAAAGAGCGACCTGGAAGGTTATCGTACTCTGATCGCGAAACTTGGTATCAGAAAATAATCGTTTCAGACTCAGGGCGGATCTCTTCCGCCCTGCTTTGTGTGAGGAGTAAAATATGTACAAAAGCTTTAGTATGGAACTCGGGGGCAGAACCCTGACCGTGGATGTAGGACGTGTCGGTGCCCAGGCGAATGGCTGCGCCTTCATGCACTACGGTGATACAACCGTCCTTTCCACAGCTACTGCATCCGAGAAACCAAGAGACGGAATTGATTTTTTCCCGCTCAGCGTAGAATATGAAGAGAAGCAGTACGCTGTAGGAAAAATCCCCGGCGGATTTAACAAACGTGAAGGAAAAGCATCCGAAAACGCAATCCTTACCTCCCGGGTCATCGACCGTCCCATGCGTCCTCTGTTTCCGAAGGACTACCGCAATGACGTTACATTAAACAACATGGTCATGTCTGTGGATCCGGAATGCCGTCCGGAGCTGACAGCCATGCTCGGTTCCGCAATCGCAACAGCAATCTCTGACATTCCGTTCGACGGCCCCTGCGCCATGACCCAGATGGGTATGGTCGACGGCTGCCTGGTTGTCAATCCGTCCCAGAAACAGTGGGATGAGGGCGATCTTCAGCTTACCGTGGCATCTACCCGTCATAAAGTCATCATGATCGAGGCCGGTGCAAACGAGATCCCCGAAGATGTCATGATCGACGCCATCTACAAATGCCATGACATCAACCTGGGCATTATCGGATTTATCGACAGCATCGTAGCAGAAGTCGGCAAGGAAAAACATCAGTATGAAAGCTGCGCCATTCCGGAAGAACTCTTCGAGGCAATGAAGAAAGTAGTTTCTCCCGAGGAGATGGAAACAGCCGTATTTACGGATGTGAAGCAGGTCCGCGAGGAGAATATCCGCCAGATCAGCGACCGTCTGGAAGAAGCCTTCGCTGAAAATGAAGATTGGCTGCCGCTCATTCCGGAAGCACTTTACCAGTATCAGAAGAAGACCGTCAGAAAGATGATCCTGAAGGACCACAAACGTCCGGACGGCCGCGCGATCACTCAGATCCGTCCTCTGGCCGCCGAGATCGACATTATTCCGCGTGTACACGGTTCCGCCATGTTCACCCGCGGACAGACTCAGATCTGCACGGTCACGACACTGGCTCCGCTTTCCGAAGTTCAGAGGATTGACGGACTTGACGAGAATATCGTTTCCAAGCGCTATATGCATCACTACAACTTCCCGGCCTACTCCGTAGGTGAGACGAAAGTGAGCAGAGGCCCCGGAAGAAGAGAGATTGGTCACGGTGCCCTCGCTGAAAAAGCACTTGTGCCGGTACTTCCCTCCGAGGAAGAATTCCCGTACGCGATCCGTACCGTATCCGAGACCTTTGAGTCCAACGGTTCAACCTCCCAGGCCAGCATCTGCGCATCCACCATGTCTCTGATGGCTGCAGGCGTACCGATCAAAAAGCAGGTGGCAGGCATTTCCTGCGGCCTTGTGACCGGTGAAACGGATGATGATTACATCGTCCTTACGGATATCCAGGGTCTGGAAGACTTCTTCGGAGACATGGACTTCAAGGTTGCCGGAACACATGACGGTATTACGGCCATCCAGATGGATATCAAGATCCACGGCCTGACCCGTGCCATTGTTGAAGAAGCGATCGCCCGGACAAAAGAGGCACGTGAGTATATCCTCAACGAGATCATGACTCCGTGCATCGCGAAACCCAGAGAGACCGTAAGCAAGTACGCACCGAAGATCATCCAGATGACCATCGACCCGCAGAAGATCGGTGATGTTGTCGGACAGCGCGGAAAGACCATCAATACCATCATCGAGAGAACCGGCGTAAAGATCGACATTACGGACGACGGTGCAGTATCCATCTGCGGTACCGACCAGGCCATGATGGAAAAAGCGGCGAACATGATCAAGATCATCGTCACCGATTTCGAGGCCGGACAGGTATTCACCGGAACAGTTGTCAGCATCAAGGAGTTTGGAGCATTTCTTGAGTTTGCCCCCGGCAAGGAAGGACTTGTTCATATTTCCAAGATCGCGAAACAGAAGATCGACCGGGTAGAAGATTATCTTTCCCTTGGCGACAAGGTGAAGGTCGTCTGCCTCGGAAAGGATAAGATGGGACGTGTCAGCTTCAGTATGAAAGATCTGAAACAGGGCTGAGACGGAAGCTGCAGGCTTGCATAACACTTTCCTGAACGAAAATAAAAGGTATCGGACACACAGATCCGATACCTTTTTTATTTGTGGCAAGGTGCAGATTTTTATTTGTGGTAAGGCTCATGGTTTCTTATACGGAAACTCCGGTAGATCTGCTCCGTCAGAATCAGCTTCATCAGCTGGTGCGGAAAAGTCATGTCCGAAAAACTGAGACGCAGATCCGCCCTTTTGCGTACCTCCCCGGAAACGCCCAGCGAACCTCCGATCACAAAGTCCACGGCACTGATCCCGTTCACCGCACAGGATTCCATATAGGCGGCGAACTGGACAGAGTCCATTTTTCTGCCGCCCAGGTCCAGCAGGATCACATGTCCGGAAGGTCTGATGTGCGAAAGAATGCGTTCGCCTTCCGCCATTTTTATTTTTTCCTCTATGGAAGGAGGCGCTCCGTCAGGCGTCTTCTCGTCCTGTACTTCTATCTGTTCCAGAGTGCAGTATTTGCCCAGGCGTTTTGCATATTCGGCGATCCCGTCACGAAGATATTTTTCCTTGATCTTTCCGACTGAAATGATCCTGATCTTCATTTTGACACGATCTCGTCGAATTCCATGTTGTCAAGCCATTCGTCAAAGGCATCCGACGCAATTTCGTATTCATCGTCGGACTCAATGTTCTCAAGGGAGGGAAGTCCGTCTTCTTCCTTATAACGGTACAGGAACACTTCACCGGTCTCATTGACACCCTGTTCATTCAGGGGCAGAAGAGCAATGTATTCCTGATCCCCGGCTGGATAGATGGTAAGAATGGAACATTCCAGAGTTTCGTCGTTATCCAGAGTCAGCGTGATGGTGCTTTGGGATTCGCAGTCTGCCATTTCGCAGGTTTCACAGTTGCCGGAACAGTTTTCTTTTTTGCTCATATGGATTCCTTTCAAAATGAAATAGTTTCTAAAGTAAGTACATGCAAAAGATAGCAGAAAAGCTTTTAAATATCAACTGTTTTATGCTTTCGGAACGCGGAAGCCAGGGGATACCGTTTTCGTTTTTTGAAGTTTGGGGGGTGGCAAACCACTGATTTAATGATATACTATCCCCAAATGACCACTGATGGAGGTATTCTTATATGAAACTGATCTCCTGGAACGTCAACGGGCTGAGAGCCTGTGTTCAGAAGGGATTTACCGATTTTTTCAATGACGTGGACGCAGATGTTTTCTGCATACAGGAAAGCAAGCTGCAGGAAGGCCAGATCAGCCTGGATCTGCCCGGTTATTACCAGTTCTGGAATTATGCTGTCAAGAAAGGCTATTCCGGTACGGCTGTCTTCACCAGAAAAGAACCGCTTTCGGTGTCTTACGGAATCGGAATAGAGGAACACGACCAGGAAGGGCGTGTCATTACCCTGGAGTATCAGGATTTTTATCTTGTCACCGTCTATACCCCCAACTCAAAATCGGAACTCGAAAGACTTTCCTACAGAATGCAGTGGGAAGATGATTTTCTTAAGTATCTGAAGAAACTGGAAACCGTAAAACCTGTCATCTTCTGCGGAGACCTGAATGTCGCCCACAAGGAGATCGATCTGAAAAACCCCTCCTCCAATCATCACAATGCGGGATTTACCGATGAAGAGCGTGAGAAATTCTCGTCCCTGCTGGCCGGGGGCTTTATAGATACTTTCCGCTATTTTTATCCGGATACCGCGGGAATCTACAGCTGGTGGTCCTATCGATTCAGGGCAAGGGAAAAAAATGCAGGATGGCGCATCGATTACTTCTGTGTTTCTGACTCCCTGAAGCCTTATCTGAAGGACGCAAAGATCCATACCGACATCACCGGTTCGGATCATTGCCCGGTTGAACTTGACATCGATCTTAAATTTTAGAGTTTCATTCCGATGTCAAATCCGTTCGATACTCATTTAATTTAAAAACATTTACAGGGAGGAAACTTGCTGATGAATCAACCCGTGTTTCAGTTTAAGAGAGGAACATTTGGCATACCCGGCACAGAGCCAGAAAGAGACGGTGTTACTTTCAGGTGTGTTTCCCCGGATTCGGTTCCTGTTCTGGTCCTATATGAAAAAGGTGCGGCTGAAGCCTGTGCCAGGCTTCCCTTCCCGTCGGAATCCTACCCGGGCGCACTTTACAGCATGAAGGTAAAACTGCCTCATGCACAGCAGTATGAATACAATTACATTATGAAGGGACGCGAGATCACGGATCCGTACGTACATCTGCTGACCGGAAGAGAGCAGTTTGCGGAAGCCCCGGAAAACGAAGGTTCCCAGCTTCGCGGCATCATTGCTGCCGATCGTTTCAACTGGAAGGGAGATGTCCGCCCGAAGCTTTCCATGCATGATACCGTCATGTACGAGCTTCATGTACGCGGATTTACCATGCATCCGGATTCCGGCATAAAGCACAAAGGTACTTTCCGGGGCATTACGGAAAAGATTCCGTATCTGAAAGCACTGGGGATTAACCAGCTTCGCCTGATGCCCTGCTACGACTTTGACGAGTTTATTCACAGGCCGAAGGTGGATGGACTTCATATGTCAGATGCCTTCCGCCGTATGATCCATGAGCAGGAGAATGCCCTTCTGGCAGAAAAAGAAGGTTATCATACACCTCCTTCGCTGAACTTCTGGGGTTATAAAAAAGGCTTTTATTTCGCGCCCAAGGCTTCCTACGCGTCCGAACCGGGGAATGCCTGCGCGGAATTCAAGGAAATGATCCGCCGCTGTCATGCGGAGGGGATCGAAGTGATCATGGAATTCTTCTTTGATGAATTCGCGGATATGGTACTGATCAGCAACTGCCTGAACTGGTGGGCCTGCGAGTATCATGTGGATGGTTTCCTGGTGATCGCCCGGGATGCCGTTATGTCGGAGCTGGTCCGTCTTCCTCTGTTCATCGACCATAAGCTCATCGGGACCTGGTTCTCGGAAGAATCGCTTGCGGCCAGGAAAAATATGAATTCCTGCATGATCGCCGAATCCAACGATGGGTTCATGAATGACTGCCGCCGGCTGCTGAAGGGAGACGACAATATGCTGTCCTCCTTCCAGAGCAGACTTCTTGAGAATCCGGCCAGCCATGGTGTCATCCATTATATGAACAGCCATAACGGGTTCACCCTTGCGGATCTGGTCTCCTATGACAGAAAGCATAATGAAGAAAACGGACAGCAGGGCATGGACGGAATGGACATGAACTTCAGCTGGAACTGCGGAGAAGAAGGACCTACCAGGAAAAAAGCCATCCTTTCCCTTCGGAAACAGCAGCGGAAAAACGCCCTTCTGATGACTTTCTTCTCACAGGGCATTCCCATGATCCAGGCGGGAGACGAGTTCGGCAATTCACAGGGCGGAAACAATAATGCCTACTGCCTTGACAGTCCTGTCTCATGGGTGGACTGGAGCCGGAAGAGAAGAGAGCAGTCATTTACTGCCTTTGTCAGAAATCTGATCGAATTCAGAAAAACGCATGAGATCCTGAAGATGCCGAACAGTCTGTACGGAAGCGATGTCAATTCCTTTGGCTATCCGGACGTTTCCTTCCACGGCAAGGATGCCTGGTACGGGAATCCCGATCCGATGAACCATCACATCGCCAGCATGTTTGCCCAGATGTATGCCGGAGGGGAAGGCCTCCTTTACATTGCCTGGAACCTGCACTGGGAGGAGCACACCTTTGCATTGCCGCAGCCGCCGAAGGAAACGACATGGCGAAGGGTGATCGATACATCAATGGAAGAGAGTTTTTTGAAAGAAGATCCGGAAAACTATGTATTTGAAAAAGAATTCACAGTCCCGCCGAGAAGTGTTGTTGTACTTGAAACGGAAAAAAGAAAAGCTTAATGAGCTTCGGTCCATGATCTCCCTGCTGACACCGGAAAAGATCCTGGGGCATCTCCGGACGATCAATCACCACAAGATGCTTGTCATGAAGTATTGTTTCCGGGTAGGCCTGTACAGACAGGGACTGATGCATGACATGTCAAAATATATGCCTTCCGAGTTCATACTGGGATGCATGTACTATCAGGGCGGTACCCGGAGCCCCAATAACGGAGAACGGGACGCGAAGGGGTATTCCTTTGCCTGGATGCATCATAAGGGTCGGAACCGTCACCATTTCGAGTTCTGGCAGGATTACAGCGGCAGTCCGGGACAGAGTCCCTGGCCGATGATTCCTGTTCAGATGCCCCGGAAATATGTGGCCGAGATGCTGATGGACCGGATCAGTGCTTCCAGAAACTACCGGAAGGACGCTTATACACAGCATGATCCGCTGAGCTACTATGAAAACGGCAGAGCAAGAAAACTCCTGCACCCGCAGTCCGCAAAAGAACTTCACGGGATGCTGCGCATCCTGGACCAGCGGGGAGAAGAGGAACTGTTCCACTTTGTAAAAGACTACTATTTAAAGGGTTATCCCATTCCTTAATGGGTTTGTTGACTTTAATTCAGGAAAGTGCTATCATTTTTTGTGGTCTGTATCCACAGGCCGAAAAATGACGGAGGATAAAGAAATGTTAGACGGCAAAAAGGTCCTGTTCAGCGGTATGCAGGCAACCGGAAACCTGACACTGGGCAATTACCTGGGGGCTTTAAAAAACTGGGTAACTTTGAGTGATGAGTATGAGTGTTTTTACAGCGTGGTGGATATGCACTCCATTACTGTAAGGCAGGATCCGCAGGTTCTGCGGAAACGTGCAAGAGCACTTCTTACCCTTTATATAGCCGCAGGTCTGGACCCGGAGAAGAACTGCATTTACTATCAGTCCCATGTCAGTGCCCATGCCGAGCTTGCCTGGGTACTCAATTGCTTCACCTATATGGGCGAGCTGAACCGCATGACTCAGTTCAAGGACAAAGCCGCAAAACATGCTGACAATATCAATGCCGGTCTGTTCACCTATCCGGTGCTGATGGCGGCGGATATTCTTCTCTATCAGACGGATGTCGTACCGGTGGGAATCGACCAGATGCAGCATCTTGAACTGACAAGGGATATCGCCGAACGCTTTAATGCCATTTACGGCGATGTTTTCACCGTCCCGGAGGCCTATATCGGTAAGGTAGGCGCAAAGATCATGAGCCTGCAGGATCCTTCCAGAAAAATGAGCAAGTCGGACGAGAATCCGAATGCCAGCATCTACCTGATGGACGATGCGGATACGATCCGCAGAAAATGCAAGCGCGCTGTCACCGATTCAGTCGGAATCATTCAGTATACGGATGAACAGCCCGGACTTCGCAACCTTCTGGATATCTACTGTGCCTGCACCGGAAAAACACCGGAAGAGGCTGTCAGGGAATTTGACGGACAGGGGTACGGTGTTCTGAAAGAGGCCGTCGGTGAAGCTGTCGTAGGCGTTCTGGATCCACTTCAGAAACGTGTGGCAGAGCTTGAAAAAGACAAGGCTTACATTGACCGGATCATAAAGGAAAACGCTGAGAAAGCCGGGTATTTTGCTTCAAAGACACTTCGAAAGGTTCACCGCAAGATCGGATTTCCGGACAGAATTCGCTAAGCAGGTAGAGTATTAATGAGTCTGGTGGAAAAAACTATTCATCTGCCGGCTGAACACGAAAGAAACGTGTTCGGCCAGTTTGATCAGTTTATCAAAAAGATAGAACGCACCCTGCAGGTCACTGTCATCAGCAGGGAAGGCGTTACCCGCATCCTCGGCCAGCCGGCAGCCGCCGACAGGGCAAGAAGAGTGCTGGAAAGCCTGAAGGATCTCTCTGTGAGAGGGACCGAGATCACGGAACAGAACGTGAATTACGCGCTGGCTCTTGTCATGGAGGATAAGGAGAGCGCTATCGTTACGATGGACAGGGATCTGATCTGTCACACGATCAACGGAAAACCTGTACGTCCGAAGACACTGGGCCAGAAAGCCTACGTGGACGCCATCCGCAGGAATATGGTCGTCTTCGGCACTGGCCCTGCCGGAACGGGAAAAACCTATCTTGCCATGGCAATGGCGGTCACCGCCTTTAAAAATGAAGAAGTAAGCAGGATCATCATGACAAGGCCTGCCATAGAAGCGGGAGAGAAGCTAGGCTTTCTTCCCGGAGACATGCAGAGCAAGGTAGATCCTTATCTGCGTCCCCTCTATGATGCTCTTTTTCAGATCATGGGGCCTGAAAGCTTTGCAAAAAATATGGAAAAAGGGCTGATCGAAGTTGCGCCGCTGGCTTATATGCGCGGTCGTACGTTGGACAATGCATTTATTATCCTAGACGAAGCCCAGAATACTTCCCCTGCCCAGATGAAAATGTTTCTGACCAGAATTGGTTTCGGCTCCAAGGTCGTGGTGACGGGTGACCTGACACAGAAAGACCTCCCGAAGGATGCTCCCTCCGGGCTGGATGTCGCCATGAAAGTCCTGAAAAAAGTGGAAGGGATCGCGTTCTGTCCGCTTACCAGTCTCGATGTCGTTCGACATCCTCTCGTGCAGAAGATCGTAAACGCATACGAAGACTATGAAAACCGGCAGAACAGAAGCCGGTCCCGGAACTGATCCGCGGACAGCTTTCGGAAAAGTAAATTAACAGTACATGATAAAGAAAACGCTGCCCGCAGCGGCGTTTTCATTTCTTAAGGAAAGGGTGCTTTAAGATTGACCATTTTGTTTGAAAATGAAAGCGGACTGGAACTTCCGGTTGAAATGGAAAAAACGGCAAGGCTGGTCACGGAAGAGACCATGCGTTACCTGGAGTGCCCTTATGAGGTCTCTGTCAGCATTCTTATTACGGATGAAGAAGAGATCCACCGACTGAACAGAGAGTTCCGCCAGACAGACCGTGTGACGGATGTCCTCTCTTTTCCCATGACCGATTACGCATCACCGGCTGACTTTGCGCAGCTGGAAGAAGACAGTCCGGACACATTTGATCCAGAGACCGGTGAACTTCTGCTGGGAGATGTTGTCATCTGCGCGCAGAAAGTTCTTTCCCAGGCGGAGGAGTACGGTCATTCCCCGCTTCGTGAATACGCGTTCCTGATCGTCCACAGCCTTCTTCATCTTACCGGTTTTGATCATATGACCGAAGAAGAGGCTTCCGTGATGGAACAGACGCAGAGAGAGATCCTCGATGCGCTTGATATTAAGAGATGAAAACCGAAAGGCAGGACCTTTGCTTTAATATATAGAGGTTTGTTGTGAACAAAGAAAAAGGAAGCAATAATTTTCTTGTGCAGGGATCCATTCTGGCCATCGCATCCATCGTGGCCAAGATCATAGGACTGATCTACCGGATCCCGCTCACCGGTATTCTCGGAGATGCCGGCAACAGCTATTATTCCACAGCCAACGAGATCTATAACATTATTCTTATGATCTCGTCCTTCAGTCTGCCTCTGGCCGTTTCCAAGCTTGTGGCGGAACGGATCAACTGGGGAGAGTACCGGAATGCCTACCGCGTATTCCGGTGTGCCATCCGGTTCGCCCTGATCGCAGGCGGTGCCGGAATGCTGTTTACCTATGCACTCGCAGGTTTTATAACAAAATATCTGATGACCTTTGAACTGGCCAAATACGCGCTCCGCGTGCTGGCTCCGGCCATCTTTATCTGTGCCATCGTCGGTGCTTTCCGCGGTTTCTTCCAGGGATACGCGACCATGGTCCCGACAGCTATTTCCCAGGTCATTGAACAGATCGTCAACGCGATCGTGTCCGTGGTATGTGCAGGGATCATGTTCCGTTACGGCGTCCAGCTTGCCGCTGCCGGAGGGAATTCCATGCTTGGACCGGCCTGGGGCGCAGCCGGAGGTACCTTTGGAACGGTAGCCAGTCTGACGGTAGCCATGCTGTTTCTGATGCTGATCTTTTCTCTTCAGCGCAAATCCATTAACAAGCAGATCCGTCGGGATCACACAGACCATAAGGAAACAGACCAGCAGATCAACCGGCTTCTGATCGCCACCATCATTCCCATCGTTCTGAGCACGGTCATTTACAACATTACAAACGTAGCAGACCAGGGAATCTTCAACAAAGTGCTCCACGGCCAGGGTTTCACGGAAGCGCAGTACGCCACCATCTACGGTGTATATACGGGAAAATTCCGTGTACTGATGAATGTACCGCTTTCTCTTGCATCGTGTCTGGCTCCGTCCATCGTGCCCAGTCTGACGGCAGCCGTGGCTCACAATGACAAACAGGAGGCTGTCAGAAAAGTACAGCTTTCCATCCGCTTTACCATGATGATCACAATCCCCTGTGCCGTCGGTATGGCTGCCCTTGCCAGCCCGATCATCTCCATGCTCTACCCAAGCACCGGAGACAGTCTTGAACTAGCGGCAGGAATTATGCAGGCCGGAGCCCTGATGACCATTTTCTATGGCCTGTCCACGCTTACCACCGGTATCCTGCAGGGACTCGGAGAACTCCGCGCGCCTCTCGTGCACTGCGCGATCGCTCTGGTTCTTCATTTCTTCGTACTGTATTTTCTGCTGACAGGCATGACACTGAATATCTACGCGGTCGTCTACGCGAACATCTTCTTTGCCTTTGTTGTCTGCGTGCTGAATGCATTGAGCATCGGCAGGCTTCTCAGGTACAGACAGGAAATCGTGAGAACCTTTATCATACCGGCACTTAGTTCCGTGATCATGGGCCTTGCATGTTATCTCTGCTACAAAGGCCTGAATCATTTCTTAGGGAACGCGGTTTCCACGGTGATCTCCATCCTGGTCGGAGTCGTGGTCTATGCCATCGGAATGGTCTCCCTGCGCGGTATCACGGAAGAGGAGCTTTCCGAAATACCTAAGGGATATCTTCTGATCCGCCTTTTCCGAAAAATGGGACTGATGCGGTAAATCAAGGGAGGAATCAATATCATGCAGCAATCACAGATCGACAGGATCAACTATCTTGCCCGCAAAAAGAAAGCGGAAGGCCTTACAGAAGCCGAACTTGACGAACAGAGGCTTCTCCGCCTTGAATATATCCGGACCATTCGCGCAAATCTGCGCGGTCAGCTGGACAACATTGATATTCTGAATCCGGACGGCAGTGTTGAAAACCTTGGAGAAAAATATGACAAGTATGACAAAGAGGGAAACTAGAAAGGAAGCCGCGAAGCGGAGGGATTCTTTGTCTCAGGACCAGATCAGTCTTTACAGTGAACAGATCTGCGGGAAGCTTTTCAGGCTTCCCGTTTTTTGCAGTGCCGATACCATCTATGCCTATGTAAGCTGCAGAAGTGAAGTCAGGACCGAGGCTATCCTGCGAAAAGCCTGGCAGCAGAACAAAAAAGTGGCGGTCCCTCGCGTGGAAGGCGAGCACATCGTCTTCTATGAGATCCGTTCCTTTGATGACCTGCTTCCCGGTTACTATGACATACCTGAACCTGTGGAAGGATGCATACCTTCGGTCCTGACAGACAAGACCCTGGTCGTGATGCCCGGACTTGCCTTCGATGAGAGCCGGCACAGATGCGGATATGGCAAGGGATTCTACGACAGGTTTCTGCATACATATCCGGGACATGCGACGTGCGCGATTTCTTTTGAGACGCAGATCTTTGATGAGATTCCGGCGGACGAGACAGATGTGAAGCCTGACCTCCTTCTGACGGAAAAACGGATGCTGGTTCCTTAATATTAACTTTTCAGCTTTGAAGTCAGGCGGCAGATCCTGCCTGTGGTCTCCGGAAGATGCTTTGGCAGGACTTAAACCACCATTTGGCCTAATAAGTATGTTTAATGAAACCGGTTGTGAATTCAGATAAATAATAGTATACTAATATTCAGAGTCATTAAGAACTCTAATAACCACGCAGAAAGTGAGCCACCCGCTTTGATAAAGGAAAAGAAGGACAGGATCATAAGTTTCCAGAGAAGCATCGCGTTCCGCAGCATCTTCAGTGTTGTCGTGCTTCTCGTGCTTCTTTCTGTCTTCGTCAGCCTGATCGGACATAAAAGTTTAACCGATGCATTGCTGAATCTGTATTCCAAAGACGCCTTTCTTACAGCCGATACCGCCGCCCTTCTGGTCGATGCCGACAGGATTCAGGCCTACAGGGACAGCAATGGAACGACGGAAGAGTACCAGACCGTCTACAGCGATCTCGACGAGCTGTGCAATTCAACCGATTCCACCTTCATCTATGTGATCATACCCGACCTGACCGACTTCGAGCATATCACCTTTCTGTTTTCCACGATCAATCATAAGAGTTCCTATACCATGTACGATTTTCTGTACTACAGGCCCACGACCAACGACGACTACAAGGAGAAATACAGGGCTTTATATGACGGAACGATGGACAGGGCTCTGGTCATCCGTGACAAGGGTTATATAGAAACAGATGCTCACATAACGGCAATGGTACCTATTCGCGGTGATGACCGCCAGACAAAAGCCATCCTCTGTGTTCAGAGGCAGATGGATGTCCTGGCCAGAACAAGGAGCAGATACCTGTTAAATATCCTGTTTCTGCTTTTCCTTCTTGCTGTCATTGTTATTGTCAGCCTTTCCATCTACCTGTACAGGGTATTTCTGCGGCCGGTACAACGGATCACTGCAGAGACAAGCCGGTTTGCCAGGGAGAATTCGCTTCCGGATAAGAAATTGAAGGAAACGGTCTATAACCGGGATGAGATCGGACTTCTCGCCGAATCGGTCGACCAGATGGAAGAGAAGATCAATCATTACATTGATCATATGACTCAGGTAGCGGCAGAGCGGGAGAGGATGTCGGCGGAGCTGTCTCTGGCTGCCCGCATCCAGGCCGACATGCTGCCGAACCATTTCCCCGCATTTCCGCAGCGCAGTGAGTTTGACATCTATGCAGTCATGGATCCTGCGCGGAATGTCGGTGGAGATTTTTACGATTTCTTCCTGATAGACGATGATCATCTTTATCTCAGCATCGCCGACGTATCCGGAAAGGGAATTCCTGCCGCACTGTTCATGATGGCTTCCAAAATAATCCTGGGCAATAATGCGATGGCTCTGCGGTCGCCTGCGAAAATCCTTTCTGCGACCAATATGATGATCGCTAAAGACAACAAGGAAGAAATGTTTGTCACGGTATGGCTTGGGATCCTGGAGATCTCGACGGGTATCCTGACGGCTGCCAGTGCCGGCCACGAGTACCCCATGCTGAAAAAGGCAGATGGAAACTTTGAACTGTTCAAGGACAGGCACGGGCTTCCTGTCGGTGCCATGGCGGGTGTTCCCTATAAGGACTATGAACTTCATCTGACGCCTGGTTCCAGGCTCTTTGTATATACAGACGGAGTGCCGGAAGCCATTAATACAAGGGAAGAGATGTTCGGAACTGAACGTACGCTGCGGGCGCTGAACGGCAATGTGGATGCAGAGCCTTCCGAGCTGCTGAGGAACGTCAGCAATGCCATGAAGGTCTTCACGGAAGATACCGAACAGTTTGATGATACGACGATGCTGGTCCTTGATTATAAAGGAACAGAAAACAGTAACAGTAAGCAATAGAAAAAACAGAAGAGAAACAGTTACATAAGGAAAACACAGAAGATCATTTACGAATGTGTAAAAAAACGGCCATGCCGGAGCATTTCTGCTCTGACATGGCCGCTTTTCATTGGCTTAATATTTAGATATCAGATATTCCGCAATCGGAAGATCAAAGCTGCGGGCCAGCTGCAACAAGAGCCTTACCGGCTTCGTTTCCTTCATATTTCTTGAAGTTCTTAATGAAACGCTGTGCAAGATCCTTAGCCTTTGCATCCCATTCAGCAGCATCTGCGTAGGTGTCGCGCGGGTCAAGGATTGTGGGATCAACGCCCGGAAGCTCGGTGGGAACTTCGAAGTCGAAGATCGGGATCTTCTTGGTCGGAGCCTTGTTAACGTCGCCGTTCAGGATCGCGTCGATGATTCCACGGGTATCCTTGATGGAGATACGTTTTCCGGTTCCGTTCCATCCGGTGTTCACCAGATAAGCCTTAGCGCCGACTTTCTGCATCTTCTTGACAAGCTCTTCACCGTACTTGGTCGGATGCAGCTCCAGGAAAGCCTGGC
>CACZSG010000111.1 GCA_902783665.1 uncultured Lachnospiraceae bacterium
CTCGGATGCTTTGGTGGGACAGAGGCGAACGTCCCCTTGTCCCATTTTGTATTGCAATACTGGTCACACGAAGAACCAGTCACAAAAAGGCCTTGACAAGAAGACATGGAAAGAATATAATCGCTTTAACTTGATAAAGCAGAAACCGATGAAGCGGAAGTAAAAGCAGTTGGGCGCGCACAGAGAGTCCGGGAAGGTGAGAGCCGGGCGGAACGCAGATTGCCACAATGGGCCGCCGAGGGCGCAGGGAACAGGAGACCGAAAAGGAAAACCTCAGTATTCTGCGACGCGAGGGCATGCGTCAGTTGCCGGAGATATAGGGTCTTATCCCCGTATTTCGCTAAGTGCGCACAGATGTGCGAACCAGGGTGGCACCGCGGAAGGCAGAATTCAGAATTTTCGCCCCTGGCAGAGGATCTTTGAAAGATCTTTTCTGCCGGGGGCTTTTTGTATTGTCGGAGTGAGGTGGGACAAGGGGACGTTCGCCTCTGTCCCACTCAACAGATGACATGAAGTCTTATGAAGTTTTACATGAGTGGGACAGAGGCGAACGTCCCCTTGTCCCACTCTACCACAGGAGGACCAGTTATGCTTCATCCATCACTACAACAGGCAGCGGTATTTTCGGGGACGGGAGCGTACGACCGGGTTCCGGTTTACAGGGAACTCTTCATGGATATGTTTACGCCCATGCAGGTCCTGCGGATGCTGAAGAGGGTCAGCCGGCACACCTTTCTGCTGGAAAGTGCCGAACAGTCACAGAAATGGGGGCGTTACACGTTCCTGGGGTACGACCCGCAGCTGGTGGTCACCTGCCGCAACGGTGTGCTGAAGATCGACAGCGGCACGGCCTTTTCGACAGACCGGGAGACGCCGCAGCAGGTGATCCGACGGATTCTTTCCCAGAACCGGGCGCCGCGGCTGGAGGGCCTGCCGCCCTTTACCGGCGGACTAGTGGGGTACTTCGGGTACGATTACATCAAATATACGGAGCCGGTGCTGAAGCCGGTCCTGGAAGCGGAGGCCCAGGGCATGCCGCAGGAAAAGGAGCCGGAGACTGCGGCCGGGGAAGTGTTCAACGATCTGGACCTGATGCTGTTTGAAAAGATCATTGCCTTCGACCACTATCGCCAGAAGATCTTCCTGATCAAGAACATCCGGCTGGACGACCTGCAGACCGAATACAGCCGGGCTGAGATGGAGCTGGACAGCCTGGCGGACCTTCTGAAGGCCGGACGCTATGCCGAAGCGCAGCCCCTGACCCTGAAAAGCCCGTTCCGGGCGCTGTTTTCCAGGGAAGCCTTCTGCGGCATGGTGGACCGGGCGAAGAGATACATCCGCGAGGGGGATATCTTCCAGGTGGTGCTGAGCAACAGGCTGGAGGCGGAGATGAGCGGCAGCCTGCTGGATGCCTACCGCATCCTCCGCACCGCGAACCCCTCCCCGTACATGTTCTACTTTTCGGGCAGCGACCTGGAGATCGCGGGGGCATCGCCCGAGACGCTGGTGAAGGTGGAAGGGGAGACGGTCCACACGTTCCCGCTGGCCGGCACCCGCAGGCGGGGCGCCACAGAAGAGGAGGACCTGGCCCTTGAAAAGGAACTGCTCGCCGATGAAAAAGAGCGGGCAGAGCACAACATGCTGGTGGACCTTGGCAGAAACGACGTGGGTAAGGTGAGCCGCTTCGGCAGCGTGGAAGTGGAGCGGTACATGGAGATCGAGCGATTCTCCCACGTGATGCACATCGGTTCCGTGGTGAAGGGCCTGCTGAAAGAGAACAAGGATGCCCTGGATGCGCTGGACGCCATTCTTCCGGCGGGGACCCTCTCAGGGGCGCCGAAGATCAGGGCCTGCCAGATCATACAGGAGCTGGAGCAGGCGAAGCGGGGCATCTACGGCGGCGCTATCGGATATCTTGATTTCTCCGGAAACCTGGATACCTGCATCGCCATCCGGATCGCCTACGCAAAGGAAGGAAGAGTTTTTGTCCGGTCCGGCGCCGGCATTGTGGCGGACAGCGTGCCGGAAAATGAATACCAGGAATGCCTGAACAAGGCCGCAGCAGTGCTGGAGGCACTGAAAGCCGCACAGGGAGGTGAGGTCGGATGATCCTGCTGATCGACAATTACGACAGTTTTTCCTACAACCTGTATCAGCTGGCGGGCGAACTGGACCCGGACCTTACAGTGGTGCGGAACGATGAAGTCACCATCGGGCAGATAAGGAAGATGAAGCCGGACGTCATCCTGCTTTCGCCCGGTCCCGGACGGCCTTCGGAGGCGGGCATCTGCGAGGAGGTCGTAAGGAACCTGGCCGGAGAGTTCCCCATCCTGGGCGTCTGCCTGGGGCATCAGGCCATCTGTGAGGCCTTCGGAGCCACCGTTTCCTATGCGAAGGAGCTGATGCACGGGAAGACATCCCGGGCAAAGCTGGACCTGACATCCCCCCTGTTTCAGGGAATGGAAGAAGAGACCCAGGTGGCCCGGTACCATTCACTGGCAGCCGTCCGCGAAACACTTCCGGCAGAACTGAAGGTGATCGCCGAGACGGCGGACGGGGAAGTGATGGCGGTCGCGCACACAGAGTACCTCGTATACGGACTGCAGTTCCACCCGGAATCGGTGCTGACACCGGACGGGAAACAGATACTGAAGAACTTTCTCGAAGTGCAGAAATGAGTCAGAGGGACGTTCACCGTGACTCATTTTGGGCACGGGTTTGATATAAAGGTAAGGCATCAGATGCCCAAATGAGTCACGGTGAACGTCCCTCTGACTCATTTGCAAGGCATCGGGGAGGAGACATCAATGATCAGAGAAGCTATTTTTAAAATCGTGAACAAGGAAGACCTTACATTTGATGAAGCCTATCAGGTAATGAACGAGATCATGAGCGGCGAGACCACCCAGACACAGAACGCGGCGTTCCTGGCGGCGCTTTCCACCAAGAGCGCCAAGGCGGAGACCATACCGGAGATATCCGGCTGTGCGGCGGCCATGCGGGAACATGCCATAAAAGTGCCCCATTCCGAGGAGGTCCTGGAGATCGTGGGGACGGGCGGAGACCATGCCCACAGCTTCAACATCTCCACCACGGCCGCGTTCGTGATCGCGGCGGCGGGCGTGAAGATAGCCAAGCACGGAAACCGCGCGGCCTCTTCCCTGTCCGGAACGGCGGACTGCCTGGAAGCCCTGGGCGTGAACATTCAGCAGGATCCGGAGCTGTGCGGAAAACTTCTGAAGAACCCGGGCATGTGCTTCCTGTTCGCGCAGAAGTACCACACCTCCATGAAATATGTAGGCGCCATCCGAAAAGAGCTGGGCGTCCGGACGGTGTTCAACATTCTGGGACCGCTGACCAATCCGGCTTCCCCGACCTACATGCTGTTGGGCGTGTACGATGAATACCTGGTGGAGACCCTGGCAAAGGTTCTCAGCACCCTGGGCGTGAAGCGGGGCATGGTGGTCTACGGCATGGACAAGCTGGACGAGATCAGCATGAGTGCTCCCACCAAAGTGTGTGAGCTGAACGGCGGCTGGTACCGCACCTATACCATCGCGCCCGAGGACTTCGGCTTCACCCGCTGCACCAAGGATGACCTGAAGGGCGGAACACCGGAAGAGAATGCCCGGACCACCCGCGGGATTCTGGCGGGTACCTTAAAAGGACCGAAGCGCGACACCGTGCTGATGAACGCAGGCGCGGCCATCTACATCGGCGGAAAGGCGGAATCCCTGGCGGACGGTATCAAAAAGGCGGCGGAACTGATCGACAGCGGCGCCGCCCTGGCAAAGCTTGAGGCCTTTATTTCGGCGAGCAGGGGCGAATAAGCGGGAGGAAACGGAACAGATGATCCTGGACGAGATCGCAGCCAGAACCAGGCAGCGAATAGAGGAACAAAAAGAAATCGTCTCGCCGATGCACATGCGGGATCTGGCCATCCGCAGGCTGAAAGGGGAACAAAACGCAGCGGCCCGACAGACAGAACCGGGTGCTGCCGGTCGGCAGAGAGGGTCGGTTCTGCCGGCGTTCGAAAAAGCTCTCCGCGCGCCCGGGCTTTCCCTCATCTGCGAGGTAAAGAAAGCGTCGCCTTCCAAAGGCGTGATCGCTCAGGAATTCCCTTATCTGCAGATCGCCCGCGAATACGAGCAGGCCGGAGCCTCGGCCATTTCCTGCCTGACAGAGCCCTACTGGTTCCAGGGCAGCGACGAGTACCTGAGGGAGATTACCGGAGCGGTGCAGATTCCCGTGCTGAGAAAAGATTTCACCATAGACGAATACATGATCTACGAGGCCAAAGTATTCGGTGCTTCCGCCGTTCTGCTGATCAGCACCATTCTTGACGACGCGCAGCTGCTGGCCTGGAGATGCCTGGCCGAAAGCCTGGGCATGTGCGCTCTGGTGGAGGCCCATTCCGAGGAAGAAGTGCGCCGGGCCCTGGATACCGGGGCGAAGATCATAGGGGTGAACAACCGGGACCTGAAAACATTTCAGGTGGATCTTTCCAACAGCCTGCGGCTGCGGCATCTGGTGCCGGATGACAAAGTATTTGTCTCAGAAAGCGGCATCCGGGATGAGGCGGACATGAAGGACCTGTACGAGAACGGCACGGACGCGGTACTTGTGGGCGAGACGCTGATGCGGGCCCCGGACAAGGCCGGCATGATCAGAAGGCTGAGGCAGCTTGCGAGGGAAGAATGAAAACGAAAGTCAAGATCTGCGGCCTGTCGCGGCCGGAAGATATTCTGTATGTGAATGCAGCGAAGCCGGACTTCGCCGGTTTCATCGTAAACTATCCGAAAAGCAGAAGAAATGTCCTTCCTGAACAGGTGAGGACGCTGGCAGCGGGCCTGGCCCCGGAGATCTGTCCGGTGGGCGTTTTCGTGGATCAGCCGGCATCTGTCATGGAAAAGATGGTGGAAGAAGGCAGCATCCGCGCCATTCAGCTGCACGGCAGCGAACCGGACAGCCTGATCCGCCGGCTGCAGGATAGCTGCAGGGTTCCCGTCATCCGTGCCTTTCAGGTGAAAAGCCGGGAGGATGTGCTGCGGGTCAAGCAGAGCCCGGCAGACTATATCCTGCTGGATGCGGGCGCCGGTGGAGGAACCGCCTTCAACTGGGACGTGATCGGGAATCTTGAGAGGCCTTACTTCCTGGCAGGAGGCCTCGGACCGGAAAATGTCCGGGAGGCCATCCGCCGGCTGCACCCCTTCGCCGTCGACCTCAGCAGCAAGGTGGAGACAGATGGTGTGAAGGATGAAGGGAAGATCCTCCGGGTGATGGAGGAAGCAGCCTGCGCTCAGGTAAACAACGAATGAACGAATCAGTCAGGCACACAGGAAAGTAACGGATAAAACAATCTGTCGGGCGCACAGGAAAGCAATTCCTGCCCGGTATCAGAAAGACACAGGAGGAACAACAGATGTCGAAAGGACGCTTTGGCATTCACGGCGGGCAGTACATGCCGGAAACACTGATGAATGCCGTGATCGAGCTGGAAGATGCCTACAACTATTACAAGAATGATCCGGAATTCAACCGGGAGCTGACCGAGCTTTACAACGAGTACGCAGGCAGGCCTTCCCGCTTGACTTATGCCGCCCGCATGACCGAGGACCTGGGCGGTGCGAAGATCTATCTGAAGAGGGAGGACCTGAACCACACCGGTTCCCACAAGATCAACAACGTTCTTGGGCAGGTGCTTCTGGCAAAGAAGATGGGCAAGACCCGCGTCATCGCGGAGACCGGCGCAGGGCAGCACGGCGTGGCCACCGCCACCGTGGCAGCCCTGATGAATATGGAATGCGAAGTGTTCATGGGCAAAGAGGACACCATCCGCCAGGCACTGAACGTGTACCGCATGAAGCTGCTGGGCACCACCGTTCATCCGGTGGAGACCGGAACAGCCACGCTGAAAGACGCCGTGTCCGAGGCTATGCGTGAGTGGACCAGCCGCATCGCCGACACCCACTATGTGCTTGGCTCCGTGATGGGCCCGCATCCTTTCCCAACCATCGTGCGTGACTTCCAGGCTGTCATTTCCCGCGAGATCAAACAGCAGATGATGGAAAAAGAAGGACGCCTTCCGGATGTGGTCATGGCCTGTGTGGGCGGCGGCTCCAACGCCATGGGCGCCTTCTACCATTTCATCGATGATCCGGGCGTGCAGCTGATCGGCTGCGAGGCAGCCGGGCGCGGCGTGAACACGAAGGACACGGCGGCCACCATCGCCACCGGAAAGCTGGGCATCTTCCACGGTATGAAGTCCTATTTCTGCCAGGATGAATACGGCCAGATCGCACCGGTCTACTCCATCTCCGCCGGCCTGGACTATCCGGGAATCGGGCCGGAGCACGCCAACCTGTACGATACCGGCCGCGCGCAGTACGTGCCGGTGACCGACGACGAGGCGGTGGAAGCCTTCGAATATCTTTCCCGCACGGAGGGCATCATTCCGGCCATCGAGAGTGCCCACGCCGTGGCCCACGCCATGAAGATCGCCGGGAACATGGGAAAAGACAAGATCATTGTCATCAACATTTCAGGACGCGGGGACAAAGACTGCGCGGCGATCGCCCGGTACCGCGGGGAGGAGATCTATGAGTAAGATAAAGAAAGCATTCGAAAACGGAAAAGCATTCATTCCCTTTATCACCTGCGGCGATCCCTCTCTGGAAGTGACCGAACAGCTGGTGTACGCCATGGAAGAAGCCGGAGCCGACCTGATCGAGCTGGGCATCCCCTTCTCGGACCCGACCGCCGAAGGCCCCGTGATCCAGGGCGCCAACCTGCGGGCCCTCTCCCAGGGCATCACCACGGACGACATCTTCGCAATGGTCCGGCGGATCCGGGAGAACACACAGATCCCCATGGTGTTCATGACTTACGCCAACGTGGTCTTCTCCTACGGGACAGATCGCTTTGTAAAGACCGCCGCCGAGTGCGGCATGGACGGACTGATCCTGCCGGACGTGCCCTATGAGGAAAAAGAGGACTTCGACCCGACCTGCCGGAAATACGGTCTGGATCTGGTGTCGCTGATCGCCCCCACATCCAGCGAACGAATCCGCACCATCGCCGCGGACGCTGCTGGCTTTATCTACTGTGTATCGTCCCTGGGCGTCACAGGAGTGCGGTCCGACATTCAGACCGATATCGGCGCCATGGTGAAGATGGTCAAGGAGACCCGGGACATTCCCTGCGCCGTGGGCTTCGGCATCTCCACCCCGCAGCAGGCCGCAAAAATGGCCGATGTCGCGGATGGAGTCATCGTCGGCTCGGCCATTGTAAAGCTGTGTGCGAAATACGGGACGGAGTGCGTGCCGTATGTGAAAGAATATGTGGCGGAAATGAAAAAGGCAGTGGGACAAAAGGGACGTTCGCCTCTGTCCCATTAAAGTGACGGGCCAGATTAATTCTGGCCCGAATGCTTTAATGGGACAGAGGCGAACGTCCCTTTTGTCCCACCTCACTGCTTCAGCTTCTTCTGCACCTGCCGCAGTGTCAGCATGCCGACAGGCCCGATATAGAGGGCGCCAAACGCCCAGGCGAAAA